>JACRMS010000037.1 GCA_016214845.1 Nitrospirota bacterium
AGCGAAGCTTCCGACGGGAGTGGAGATGGTAATGCCCGGAGACAACGTGACGATGGAGATAGAGCTGATAACACCGATAGCAATGGAGAAGGAATTGAGGTTTGCGGTGAGAGAAGGCGGCAGGACAGTAGGCGCCGGAGTTGTGACCGAGGTTGTTGAATAAATAAATTGGACGCAGATAAGCGAAGATCTGCAGGATTATAAAAAGATAATATTACAGTAAATTAATGACAGCGAAGTAGAAGGAATTATGAACGAAAAGATAAGAATTAATCTAAGGGCGTATGATCACAGGCTGCTGGACCAGTCAGTAAAGGAAATCGTTGAGACTGCGAAAAGGACAGGAGCAAAGATTTCAGGACCTGTGCCGCTGCCGACAAGGATCCACAAGATAACGGTGCTGAGGTCTACGCATGTAGATAAAAAGTCCAGGGAGCAGTTTGAGATCAGGACGCATAAGAGACTGCTCGATATACTGGACCCGACACCTCAGACTGTTGACGCGCTTATGAAATTAGACCTTTCCGCAGGGGTTGATGTGGAGATAAAATTATGAAGGGTATTCTCGGTAAAAAAATCGGCATGACGCAGGTGTTTACGGAAGAAGGTTACCTGGTCTCTGTTACGGTCATAGAGGCAGGACCTGCAAAGGTTGTGCAGAAGAGAGAAAAAGACAAAGACGGCTATGAGGCACTGCAATTAGGTTATGATGAGCAGAGAAAAGAGAAGAATGTTACAAAGCCCATGCAGGGGCATTTCAAAAAGGCTTCTTCACCTTCATACCGGTTTTTGAGAGAAATAAAGATGGAAGGATTTAACGCAGGCGATAACGTCACGGTAGATATTTTTTCTAAGGGCGATATGGTCTCGGTTACAGGGATATCAAAGGGAAAAGGCTTTCAGGGTGTCATGAAAAGACACAATTATAAAGGCGGCCCCGGTTCGCATGGCTCCATGTTCAACAGGGCGCCGGGATCAATCGGCTCAAGCGCATATCCTTCAAGGGTGTGGAAAAACAAGGGACTGCCCGGCCACATGGGAGATGAAAGAGTCACGGTGAGGAACATTGAAATATTTGAAGTAAAAAAAGACCAGAACCTCATGCTCATAAAAGGAGCGGTTCCCGGGGCTAACGGAAGCTACGTAATTATTAAATCGGATGCGGCCCTCGCCGTAAAGGAAAGCTGATGCCACAGATAGAAATTATAAATAAGGACAATAAAGCAGCAGGCACTGCTGAACTGCCTGACGATATATTCGGTGTTAAGGTCAACAAGGCCCTTCTTTTTGAGGTGGTGCACAATCACCTCGCTAATAAAAGACAGGGTAACGCGGCTACCAAGACAAAAGGACTTGTCAGCGGCGGCGGGAAAAAGCCCTTCAGGCAGAAAGGTACCGGCAGGGCAAGGTCCGGCAGCAGCAGGTCTCCATTGTGGAGGGGCGGCGGAACGATCTTCGGGCCTCAGCCAAGGGATTATTCGTATAAACTGCCGAGAAAGATTAAGTGGCAGGCGCTCAGCGCCGCGCTTGCGGGAAAGTTTGCGGACAAAGAGGTCGTGGTCATAGACGATTTGTCCATCACCGCGCCGAAGACAAAGGCGGTAAAGACGCTGCTTAAGAATCTCGGTCTTAATAATGTGTTGATAATAGTGCCGGAAAAGAACGAAGCGCTTGAGCTTGCAGCGCGCAACATACCGCGAGTGGGTGTTGCAAGGGTGAGCGAGTTGAATGTTTATTCCATTCTCACTCATGAAAAGCTGCTTATTTCAAAAGACTCGATTGAACGCATGAAAGAGGCTTACTTAGGATGAAAAACATATACGATGTCCTCATAGGTCCGCTGTTGACGGAAAAAGGAACGCTCATGAAAGAGCGGGAAAATAAAGTTCTGTTCAAAGTGGCGAATGTTGCAAACAAGATAGAAATAAAAAAAGCTGTTGAAGAGATATTTAAGGTAAAGGTAGACAATGTTTCAACCATGAACTACCAGGGCAAGAAAAAACGCATGGGTAAACATGCAGGCAAGAGGTCTGACTGGAAAAAGGCGATTGTTACTCTCAAAAAGGGAGAGAAATTAGATTTTATTGAAGGTGTATAAATGGGAATAAAAAAATATAAACCGACATCGGCAGGCACGCGTTTCAGAAGCGGATTTGATTTCTCTGAAATAACAGAAACCACCCCGCACAAGCCGCTTTTGATGCCTATTAAAAAGACCGGAGGCAGGAACAACACCGGCAGAGTGACGGCCTGGCAGAAGGGCGGCGGACATAAAAGGGCATACAGGATTATTGATTTCAAACGCAATAAATTAAATATCCCCTGTACGGTTGAAACCATAGAATATGATCCAAACAGGACTTCAAGGATCGCATTGTTGAGATACGCTGACGGCGAGAGAAGATATATGCTGGCTCCTGTCGGGGTAAAGGTAGGAGACTCGCTTGTATCAGGGCCTGACGCTGAAATCAAAAACGGCAACGCGCTCCCTTTGATAAATATGCCTCTGGGCACAATAATTCACAACATAGAGCTTAATCCCGGCCAGGGCGGCAAGCTTGCAAGAAGCGCAGGCACTTATGCTCAGCTTGTTGCAAAAGATGAAAAGATGTGCCACGTAAAAATGGCATCCGCTGAAGTAAGGCTCATCCCGTCCAACTGTATGGCAACCATAGGACAGGTTGGAAATGCCGAACGTGAAAATATCTCCGTCGGCAAGGCGGGCAGGACCAGATGGCGCGGCAAGAGGCCTCATGTCAGGGGCGTCGCAATGAACCCCATCGACCATCCGCTTGGCGGCGGCGAGGGAAAGACTTCAGGCGGAAGGCCTCCGGTTTCTCCGTGGGGACAGCCTGAAGGCAAGAAGACAAGGAAAAATAAGAGAACCGATAAATTTATCGTGAGAAGAAGGAAGTAAGGAGGAAGGACTTTGCCGAGATCACTGAAAAAAGGACCATTCGTAGACGCAAAACTGTCAAAGAAGATTTTTGCTATGAATGAGAAGAACGAGAGAAAGGTCATCAAGACCTGGTCGAGAAGGTCTACAATACTGCCTGAATTTATCGGTCATACACTCGCAGTGCACAACGGCAATAAATTCATTCCCGTTTATGTGACGGAAAATATGGTCGGGCATAAACTCGGAGAGTTTTCTCCGACAAGGACCTTCAGGGTCCACTCTGGAGAAAAGAAGGAAGCCCCTGCAAAGGGCGGCGGTAAGAGAGATTAATTATGGAATCTAAAGCAATATTAAAATACGCAAGAGTAACACCAAGGAAGTTAAGAAGGGTCACCACCCTTATTAAGGGGAAAAAGGCCGGAGACGCCCTTGTCAATCTGAAGCTCCTTCCGCATAAAGGCGCCCAGATAGTTGCCAAGGTATTGAAATCAGCGATGGCCAATGCGGAGCAAAAAAAGGTCGCGGACCCGGACTCCATGAAGGTCAAGAACGTGCTTGTGGACCAGGGCCCCTCAATGAAGAGGATGCTGACCCGGTCGATGGGCCGCGCCGATACAGTCAGAAAAAGAACGAGTCATATAACTTTATTATTGGAAGAATAAATAGCTTAGAGCTAAAAGCTGATAGCTATCAGTTTAACGGAGGTAATTTTGGGGCAGAAGACGAACCCGATAGGACAGAGACTGGGCATTATAAAAACCTGGAACTCCAGGTGGTTTGCCAAGAGGGATTATAAGGACCTTCTTCACGAGGACCTGACCGTGCAGAAATTTATCAAGGCGAATCTCTTTCACGCAGGAGTTCCCAAGGTGGAAATTGAAAGAACAGGCCAGAAGATAAAGGCGACAATTCATACCGCAAGGCCCGGGATCATTATCGGCAAGAAAGGCTCCGAAGTTGAAAAGCTCAAAAAAGAGCTCGAAAGAATGACCGGCAAAGAGATGAGCATAGATATAAAAGAGATAAGAAAGCCGGAGCTTGACGCGCAGCTTGTTGCGGAAAACATCGCGCTTCAACTGGAAAAGAGAGTCGCCTTCAGAAGGGCGATGAAGAAGGCCGTCACCTCGTCGCTGCGGTTTGGGGCGTTAGGCATAAAGGTTGCCTGCTCGGGACGTCTCGCAGGAGCTGAAATAGCGAGGGCTGAGTGGTACAGGGAAGGAAGAGTCCCTTTGCATACATTCAGGTCGGATATAGATTATGGATTTTCAGAAGCCAGCACGACTTATGGAAGGATCGGCGTGAAGGTATGGATTTATAAAGGTGATATATTGCAGGAGCCGGTGTTACAATCAACCGGTTCGGAAGCTGTAGCTTAGGAGAGAATTTACCATGTTAATGCCTAAAAAAGTTAAATTCAGAAAGATGATGAAGGGTAACATGAACGGTAAGGCATACCGCGGCTCGGACGTGTCTTTTGGAGAGTACGGTATCAAGGCTACAGAACCGGGATGGATATCAAACCGTCAGATAGAGGCCGCGAGAGTTGCAATAACAAGGCACGCAAAAAGAGGCTGCAAGGTATGGATAAGGATTTTCCCGGACAAACCTTTGACCAAGAAACCTGCTGAAACGAGAATGGGAAAAGGAAAAGGCGCTCCGGAATCATGGGTTGCCGTTGTCAGACCCGGAAAAATACTTTATGAAATGTCCGGCGTCACCGAGACCATCGCAAAGGAAGCGATGCGGCTTGCTTCTCACAAACTTTCAATAGCAACAAAATTTGTTAAGAGGGCGGGATAAAATGAGAAAGCCGTCAGAACTAAGGGCGCTAACCACAGACGAACTGAAACAGGAAGAGAAAGACCTCAGGAAGGAGCTTTTCAACCTGAGATTTCAACAGGCGACAGGTGAGATCCAAAATCCCATGCGTATCAGGCATGTGAGAAAAGATATAGCAAAGATTTTGACAATCGTAAGTGAAAAGTCAAAAGTAAAAAGTTAATCTGAACTGGAAGGAAAGATGCCAAAGAAGATTTACACTGGTGAAGTTGTAAGCGACAAGATGCAGAAGACGGTAGTGGTGGCCGTAAAAAGGCTGACCCAGCACCCGCTTTACAAGAAAACGATAAAGAAGGTCGTAAGGTTCAAGGTTCATGATGAAGAAGGTAAATGCAAGACCGGAGATCTTGTGAAGATTATTGAATCAAGGCCGGTAAGCAAAGAAAAAAGATGGAAGGTTGTCGAGATAGTCGGCAAGCACGAGACTAAAAAAGTAGATATCCCGGAATAACATACTGACCGCACGGAGAAAAGAAGAGGATGATTCAACAGGAGACCGTTTTAGAAGTCGCAGATAATTCAGGAGCCAAAAAGGTCCTTTGCATAAGGGTGCTTGGTGGTTTTCACAGGAAATATGCCAGCATCGGCGATAAGATAATTGTTGCCGTCAAAGAAGCGGACCCTAACGGCACAGTAAAGAAAGGCGCTGTTGCAAAGGCCGTGGTGGTTAGAACAAAGAAGCCGGTGCGCAGGCCGGACGGCTCATATATCAGATTCGACCAGAATGCCGCGGTGCTTATCAACGCCGAAGGCGACCCGGTCGGCACCAGAATATTCGGGCCTGTTGCAAGAGAGCTCAGGTGGAGGGAATTTATGAAGATAATCTCTCTGGCGCCTGAGGTACTTTAGAACTAACAGTTATTAATGATAAATGATTGGAGAAGTTAAGTGGGTTTAGGAATAAAAAAGAATGACACAGTGCTGGTAAAGACCGGCGATGAAAAAGGCAAGAAGGGCCGTGTGGTCTCCGTTCAGACGGCCAAAAACAGGGTCCTTGTCGAAGGCATTAATATAATTAAAAAACACATGAAGCCTAACAAGAAATATACACAGGGCGGCATCATAGAAAAAGAAGGACCTATCCAGAAGTCAAACGTTATGCTTGTATGCCCCAAATGCGATAAAGCCACAAGGATCGGCCAGAACATTCTTGAGAACGGTAAAAAGGTAAGGCTGTGCAAAAAGTGCGGGGAGGTCATAGAATAGTTCATGGTTAGATTGAAGGAAAAATATATAAAAGAGATCGCGCCGCTTTTGATGAAGGAATTTGCTTACAAAAGCGTTATGCAGGTGCCGAGACTGCAAAGCATAGTCCTTAATGTCGGCATGGGCGAAGCCACCCAGGACATAAAGCCGCTTGAGGCCGCAGTCAAGGAACTGGCAATAATTTCAGGACAGGCGCCTGTTATAACGAGGGCCAAGAAATCAATTGCAGGCTTTAAGCTCCGCGAAGGGATGCCCGTAGGATGCAGGGTCACATTAAGAGGAGAGCGGATGTATGATTTTCTCGACAAGTTTATAAGCCTTGCATTGCCGCGCATCAGGGACTTTAAAGGGATCTCCGGCAAATCTTTTGACGGCAGGGGCAATTATGCGTTCGGGGTAAGAGAGCAGATAATATTCCCGGAGATCGTTTACGACAAGATCGCAAGCATGCACGGGATGGACATCATAATTGTCACGTCCGCTAAAACGGATAAAGAAGGCAAGGCGCTTCTTAAGTATTTAGGAATGCCTTTTAGAAATTAATAAATACAATGTTCAATTTTTAAATAAGGGATATCGATGGCAAAGAAAAGTCTCAGAATAAAAGCAAGCAGGCCGCAGAAGTTTAAGGTGAGAGAATATCACAGATGCCGCCTGTGCGGAAGGGCGAGAGGATATTTAAGAAAGTTTGCGATGTGCAGGATATGTTTCAGGACGCTTTCACTCAGGGGATTAATTCCTGGCGTCACAAAATCCAGTTGGTAGAGGTCAATTATGTTAACTGATGCAATAGCTGATATGCTTACAAGAATAAGAAATGCCAGTATGGCCAAACTTGAAAAAGTCGATGTGCCTGCTTCAAAGATCAAGATCGAGATAACAAAGATACTCAAGGAAAAGGGCTACATAAAAAATTTCAAGGTGGTGAGGGACAAAAAGCAGGGTGTCATCAGGATTACCATGAAATACCTGGAAGGTTCTGAAAAGGCCATAACAGGTTTGAAGAGAGTCAGTACTCCCGGCAAAAGAGTATATGTGGACAAGCTGAAGATACCAAAGGTAATGGGCGGATTCGGCATATCCATTATTTCAACATCAAAAGGGATATTGACTGATGAAGTTTGCAGGCGTGATGGAGTAGGCGGAGAGATTCTCTGCAATGTTTGGTAAGGAGCTTAAATGTCAAGAGTAGGTAGAAACCCGATACAATTACCTAAAGGCGTAAATGTTAAAGTTGACGGCAGCCTTGTCTCGGTCAAAGGACCCAAAGGTGAGCTTAAATGGAACTTTCCGGAGGGACTGAAGGTTTCCGTGCAGGATGCAACTCTCCTGGTTGAGAGGTCTTCCGAGACAAAACAGTTTAAATCATTGCACGGCACCGCGAGAAATATTATTGCGAACATGGTTGCAGGCAGCAGCGCCGGATATCAAAGGATACTTGATATAACCGGGGTCGGTTACAGGGCCCAGGTACAGGGCAAGAAAGTCGTTTTTACGCTCGGGTATTCTCATCCGGTGGAATTCAATTTACCTGACGGGATAAGCGCCGAGGTCGATAAAAAGCAGACGCAGTTGACCCTTCAGGGCATAGATAAACAATTATTAGGCCAGGTTGCCGCAAACATTCGCGCTTTGAGATTGCCGGATATTTATAAAGGCAAAGGCGTTAGATATTCAAACGAAACAATCAAACTTAAAGTCGGCAAGGCAGGCAAGAAATAACTTACAGCTAATTTTTTGGAGGTAGTTTTGTCATACAGTAAAATTGAGGCAAGAGAGAGACGTCACGACAGGGTAAGGAAAAAGGTGGTAGGTTCGCCGAACAAACCGAGACTGAATGTATTCAGGAGCCTTAATCATATATATGCGCAGCTGATAGATGATTATTCCGGCAGTACCCTTGTTGCCGCGTCCAGCATTGACAAGGAATTAAAAGGCAAAGTAAAAACAGGCGGTAATGTTGAAGCCGCTAAAATAGTCGGAAGCCTGGTCGCGAAACGGGCGGCTGATAAAGGAATTAAAAAGGTCGTATTTGACAGGGGTGGTTACCGCTATCATGGAAGGGTCAAGGCCCTTGCTGACGGAGCGAGAGAGGGAGGCCTGGAATTCTAAATCTCAAGTCTCAAATTTCAAATCTCAAATTTACTTGGAGGTATTGTGGGTAGAATAGACCCTGAAAGTCTTGGTCAATTAAAAGACAAGGTTATATATATAAATAGAGTTGCGAAGGTCGTCAAGGGCGGAAGGCGTTTTTCTTTCAGCGCCCTTGTGGTTGTCGGCGATGAGAACGGCCATATAGGTTTCGGCAAAGGTAAAGCAGCGGAAGTCCCGGAGGCCATACGAAAGGCCGTTGAACACGCAAAGCGGGCGCTCGTTAAGGTCCCGGTGGTTGATGGAACAATTCCGCATCAGATCAACGGGCAATACGGCGCAGGCAAGGTAGTTATTTTACCGGGCAAACCTGGAACAGGACTTATAGCCGGCGGAGCGGTGAGGGCCATAATGGAAGTGGTTGGAATCCGCAACATAGTCGCAAAATCGATAGGCAGCAGGAACCCCTTTAATACGGTCCGCGCCACGCTCAACGGCCTTTTAAAGTTAAAGGACTCCGAGAGCGTATCAAGAAGGATCGGCAAGACCGAAGAGGAGCAACAGGGGCAGACAAATGAAAACGCTTAAGGTCACATTAAAGAGAAGCTTAATCGGGAACCCGGAAAAACAGAGAAAGATCGTGCATTCTCTTGGATTAAAGAAAATTAACCAGAGCGTTGTCCATAAGGACACGCCTTCTATAAGAGGAATGATTCACAAGACTTCTCATTTACTTGAAGTCAGAGAGGTCGTGGAGGAATAGATGAAATTATCAGATCTTGCGCCTGCTGAAGGAAGCAGAAAAAGCAAAAAGAGGGTCGGCAGGGGCTGCGGTTCCGGCCACGGCAAAACTTCCTGCAGAGGTCACAAAGGACAAAAAGCAAGGACCGGAGGCGGCACCAAGCCCGGGTTTGAAGGCGGACAGATGCCTTTACAGCGCCGCCTGCCCAAACGCGGATTTACAAATATCTTCCAGAAAGAATACTCAATCGTAAATGTAGGCGTGCTTGATAAACTTACGGAAGCCGTTATTACCCCTGACGTTTTAGTTGAGAAGGGGATAATAAGAAATGTCAAAGACGGCGTGAAAATACTTGGCGAGGGAGAACTTACTAGGCCTGTCAACGTCAAGGCACATGCATTAAGCGCCTCCGCAAAAGAAAAGATACTAAAAGCTCAGGGTACCGTAGAGATAATTTAGAATCAAAAAATATAAACATAGAGTCTTTCAATTTTTAACTTTTAACCTTAAAACATTTCAACCGTGAGCATAGTTAACAGCTTCCAGAACATTTTCAAGATACAGGAACTTAAAAGCAGGGTACTGTTTACTTTTATGCTTTTATGCGTCTATCGTATAGGCGCCCATATCCCGACACCAGGAATTAACGGCGAGGAATTAAGTAAATTCCTTATGGCAAGGGGAGGCGCGCTTATGGGCTTTTTTGACATGTTCTCCGGCGGCGCCTTATCAAGGGCCACAATTTTTGCTCTCGGCATCATGCCGTACATAAGCGCGTCGATTATACTTCAGCTTCTTACCATTGTTATTCCGACCCTCGGACGGCTTGCAAAGGAAGGCGAGAGCGGCAGAAAAAAGATCATACAGTACACACGATATGGAACTATAGTTATCAGCATAGTTCAGTCAATGGGCATAGCCATTGGAATCGAAAGCATGGGCGACGGGGCCTTTGTTCAAAATCCAGGGTGGGCCTTCAGGCTCTTGACCATGATAACCATGACTTCAGGCACTGCCTTTCTCATGTGGCTCGGTGAGCAGATCACTGAGCGCGGGATCGGCAACGGAATTTCCCTGATAATTTTTTCAGGCATCGTCGCGCGTTTTCCGAATGCGATAATCAGTTCAGTAGAACTCATAAGGGCCGGTGAATTGCATATTCTTTTGATGCTGCTGGTGGTGGTCATGATGATCGCGGTAATCGGCATTATTGTTTATGTTGAAAGAGGGCAGCGCAAGATCCCGGTACAGTATGCCAAACGGGTAGTGGGGCGAAAGGTCTACGGCGGGCAAAGCACGCATCTGCCTCTTAAAATTAACGCGGCGGGCGTTATACCGCCCATATTTGCATCTTCAATAATGATGTTCCCCGCTACGATAGCGGGTTTTATATCCATCCCTTGGGTGCAGACATTATCAAAACAGCTTGCGCCCGGAACGATAGTTTATACGACACTCGACATTGTTTTAATTTTCTTCTTTTGCTATTTCTATACCTCAATAATATACAACCCGGTGGACATGGCAGACAACCTGAAAAAACACGGGGGATTTGTGCCAGGCGTAAGGCCTGGTCAGAAAACCACCGACTATATTTATCATGTCCTAACAAGGATCACTTTTGGTGGAGCGATTTACCTCGCGTCAGTCTGCATTCTGCCTGATATTTTGAGAGGATATTTCAAGGTGCCGTTTTACTTTGGAGGAACATCTGTTTTAATAGTTGTCGGCGTTGCGCTCGATACAATGTCTCAGATAGAATCACATCTGGTGACGCGTTCTTATGATGGGTTCCTGAAGAAAGGAAGACTGAAGGGCAGGAAAGGCTGATTGGCCCTGACGGATTTCCTTTTTTTGAAAATAAAATATATTAACATTGATCATTGATAATTCTTAAGTCACAAGATGAGATAAAAAGGATGGCAGAGGCGTGCCGAATTGTGGCTGAGGTATTGGAAGGGATCAAACAAAGCGTTGCGCCGGGAATAACAACAAAAGAACTCGATAACTTTGCAGAGTCTTTTATTATTTCAAAGGGCGCGAGGCCGGCCTTTAAAAATTACAGAGGCTATCCGGCTAGCGTTTGTACATCAAGGAATGAGCAGGTTGTTCATGGGATACCTTCTTCGACAAAGCTGGCAGAAGGAGATATAATTAGTCTTGATATAGGCGTTTATTACAAAGGATTTTACGGTGACGCAGCAATAACCCTGCCGGTTGGCGAAGTGAATAATCAGGCGGAAAAACTGATATCAGCAACTGAAAAGGCGCTGCAGATCGGAATAGAAAAGGCAGTAGCCGGCAACAGGATTTCCGACATATCATCTGCGATCCAAACATATGTGGAATCACAGGGGTTGTCGATTGTAAGGAGCTTTGTAGGACACGGCATCGGCAGGGAGCTTCATGAGGAGCCGCAAATACCGAATTTCGGCAGGCCAGGTGAAGGTCCAAGGCTTACCGAGGGCATGACGCTTGCCATTGAACCGATGGTAAATGCCGGCGGATGGGAAGTGGTAATCTTAGATGACGGATGGACGGCAGTGACAAAAGACGGGTGTTTATCAGCCCATTTTGAACATACAATAGCAATTACAAAAGACGGCAATGTTGTCTTGACTAAATTATGAAGAGTAATTATAATTATTAGTTCTAAAATGTCCAAAGAAGAGGCCATAGAGGTACAGGGAACGATTCTTGAAAACTTGCCGAACGCAATGTTCAGGGTTGAACTTGAAAATGGACAGCAGATATTAGCATACGTCTCTGGTAAGATGCGGATGCATTTTATCAAGATACTGCCCGGAGATAAGGTGACAGTAGAGCTTTCGCCATATGATCTCACGAAAGGCAGAATAACATACAGATTTAAATGAGAAGCTGAAAGTTAAGAGTGAAGGAACCGAGACTGTTAACTTATTAGCTTTAAACTCTTAACTATTTTTGAGGTAGACATGAAAGTAAGGTCGTCAGTAAAACCGATATGTGCGAAATGCAAGATTATAAAAAGACAGGGTGTGGTCAGGGTCATTTGCAGTAATCCCAAGCACAAGCAAAGACAGGGATAAAGACAGTTGAAAGTTAAGAGTGAGAGCGAAGAAATAAGATTCTTGATTTTTAACTTTTTAAAGGAGACAAGGTGAGAATAGCAGGTGTAGATTTACCCAACAAAGAAAGGATTGAAATAAGCCTTACCAGGATATTCGGTATCGGCAGGAGCATGTCACGCAAGATTTTGCAGGAGACGGGAATAGACCTTAATAAAAAGGCAAAGGACCTCACTGATGAAGATGGCGTAAAGCTCAGGGCGATCATTGACAAGGATTTCAAAGTTGAAGGCGATTTAAGACGTGAAATCGCAATGAATATAAAAAGACTTCAGGACATCGGCAGTTACAGAGGACTCAGGCACAAGAGCAAATTACCTGTGAGAGGGCAGAGGACAAAGACAAACGCGCGCACACGTAAAGGCCCGAGGAAGGCTGTCGGCAGCATGAAGAAGAAGGGAGTATAAAGTTTAATGGCCCAGAAGAAGAAAAAAAGCACTAAAAGAGAAAAAAAGGTTGTACATACCGGCGAAGCATATATACAGGCTACGTTTAATAATACCATCATCACAATTACCGATCAGAACGGCAATGTAGTAACATGGTCTTCGGCAGGAGCGCAGGGATTTAAGGGGTCCAGAAAAGGAACGCCGTATGCCGCGCAGATTGCTGCGGATGTCGCCGCCAAAAAGGCCATGGGTTTTGGAATGCGTCAGGTAGATGTATATGTTAAAGGTCCAGGCGCCGGGAGAGAATCGGCAATCAGGGCGCTTCAGGCGGCCGGTCTTGAGGTAAACCTTATCAAGGATGTTACCCCTGTTCCTCATAATGGTACAAAACCACCCAAAAGGAGAAGAGTATAGTGGCAAGGTATAGAGAAGCTCTATGCAGATTATGCAGAAGAGAAGGCGAGAAATTATATCTCAAAGGCGACAGATGTTATACAGATAAATGCGGAGTTGAAAGAAGGAAATACGCTCCCGGGCAGCACGGCCAGAGAAAGAAGAAACCGTCTGATTACGCGTTGCAGCTCAGGGAGAAACAGAAGGCAAAAGAGATTTACGGGGTGCTTGAAAGCCAGTTCAAGGGAAATTTCCAGATCGCGGAAAGAAGGAAGGGCGTTGCCGGAAGCAATCTCCTGCAGGTACTGGAATGCAGGCTTGACAACGCGGTATACCGTCTTGGTTTCGCAGCAAACCGCAGGCAGGCAAGACAGCTTGTATTACACGGGCATTTTACAGTAAATAATAAAAAGGTCAGCATCCCCTCTTATCAATTAAGAGCGGGTGATATAATTGGATTAAAGGAAGCGAGCAAGAAGCTTAGCGTGATAGAAGAAAATATTTCAAAGATTGAACGCAGGGGGTTGCCTGCCTGGATAGAGATGGACGTTAACAATCTTAAAGGCAAAATACTTCATGCTCCTTCAAGAGATGAGATTGATCTGCCTGTGCAGGAGCAGTTGATCGTAGAATTGTATTCAAAATAACTATTAGCCATCGGCTGACGTCCGGCGGCTATTTTTTAAGGAGGCTTAATGGATCTAAAAAAGAAAGGCTTTCAACTCCCAGAAAATATCAATTTTGATTCTGAGAGCCTTACAAATACATATGGTAAGTTTTACGCCGAGGCCTTTGAAAGAGGCTTTGGGACCACCATAGGAAACGCCCTGAGAAGGGTCCTGTTATCATCTATTGAGGGCGCGGCAATAACCTCGATACGCATTCCGGGCGTGCTGCATGAATTTTCCACGATCACGGGCGTGAAAGAAGATGTTGTCGACGTCGTGCTTAACGTGAAGCAGTTGAGAATGAAATTGCATTCCAATGAACCCAAAGTGGTCACAATTAATGTGAAAGGCCCGCGCGAAATTAAGGGAAAAGACATAGAGACCGGGGGACAGGTTGAGATACTGAACCCTGAACAGCACATTGCCACGCTGGAGAAGAATGCGAGCTTAACAATGGAGTTTACCGTAGAAAAAGGCAAAGGATATGTTACTGCCGACAGGAACAAAAAGGCTGATCAGCCGGTTGATACCATGGTAATAGATTCCATCTTTACCCCGATCAAGAGGGTAAATTTCTGGATAGAGGGCGCCAGGGTAGGCCGCTCAACGGATTATGACAAGCTGGTTATGGAGATATGGACTGACGGGAGCATCACTCCCCAGAACGCCTTGACAGAGGCATCCGACATTCTCATGGAACATCTCGCGCTCTTTACGTTTGATATAGAAGAACCTGAAGAGAACCCCCAACTGGTCACAGCGGAACAATCAGAAGGTGATCCGGTCAGTAACGTAGTGGATGAATTTTACTATGACACGCCCGCTGTGGCAAGTGAACAGCTTCTTAAAAGCGTTGAAGAGCTTGAGCTTTCAGTGCGTTCATATAACTGTCTGAAAAACGCAAATATCCGCACGCTCGCCGAGCTGGTGCAGAAGACCGAGCAGGAGATGCTGAGGACCAAAAACTTCGGACGCAAATCTTTAAATGAGATAAAAGAAATCATAACTCAAATGGGACTGCATTTTAATATGAGGATAGATCCTGAAGAGCTTCAGAAATTAGCAAAGAACAAGAGGGTAGAAAATGCGTCATAAAGTTGCAGGTAGAGGATTCGGCAGAAACGCAAACCAGAGGAAGGCCCTTTTACGCGGGCTTGTCACATCGTTGATTGAACACCTGAAGATAGAGACAACCGTTGCAAAGGCGAAGGAAGCGAGAAGACTGGCGGAGCGCGTGATCACTTTCAGTAAGAAAGGCGACCTGCATTCAAGAAGGCTGGCGCTTTCTCACATTCCCAACAATAAGATAATCACAAAACTCTTCAACGAGATCGCCCCGAAGATAACAAGGACCAGCGGTTATCTCCGCGTTGTAAAAACACGCTTCCGCGCAGGTGATAACTCCGACATGGCAATACTTGAGTTTGTCGATTATGATCTGCTGAAGCCGGAGAAAAAAGAAGAAAAGAAAGAGGCCAGGAAAGAAGCAAAAAAAGAAGTTAAGAAGGAAAATAAAGAAGAGAAGACCGAAGTAAAAAAGGAAAAGAAGAAGGCAAAGACAGCAAAGAAAGAAGTCAAAGAATAATTTTCCTATAGATATTTTTCAAAGGCATGGCTGCCGTTTGGCACTATGCCTTTTTTATTTTTGAAAATTTCCTGACAGTGCCAATCGCTTTACAATACTTGTGACGCTGATATATTCTTTAATTTAAAACCATCATGCAAAAGCCAAATGCCATAGAGGTTTCGGGGCTTACGAAGAAGTTCGGTGAGCTTGCGGCTGTTAATGACGTGAGCTTCACGGTTACAGAGGGCGAGTTCTTCGGCTTTCTCGGCCCTAACGGCGCGGGGAAAACGACCCTCATCAGGATCCTCACGACACTGATTAAACCCACAAGCGGAAAGGCCGTTGTCTCTTGCTGTGACGTGTCTGAAAAGCCTGATAGTGTCAGGCAGAGAATAGGCGTTGTGCCGCAGGCGATGACCAGCGATATGGACCTTACAGGGTATGAGAACATGGACATCTACGGCCGCTTTTACAGCATTCCCAAAAAAGAGAGGAAAGAGAAGATCAAATACCTGCTCGACCTTGTCGGGCTTACAAGCAGGGCAGGCGACCTTGTTGCAACTTTTTCCGGCGGCATGAAGAGGAGGCTTGAGATCGCGCGAGCGCTTGTTCACACGCCTGACATCTTGTTTCTTGACGAGCCCACAATAGGACTGGACCCGCAGAGCAGGCGGGTTGTCTGGGAATTCCTTGAGAAGTTCAGAAAAAAAGATTCCCTCACCATAATGCTCAGCACTCATTACATGGAGGAAGCTGAGAGCCTGTGCGACAGGGTGGCCATCATTGACGCGGGCAAAATAATAGCTTTGGATTCTCCCGATAATCTCAAGGCCCAAATCCCCGGCAACGATATCATTTCACTTACGCTGTCTGATACTTCGAGATTAGATGAAATTAATAATATATTAACGGGCATCCAGTTCGTGCATAAAATAAAAGTGGATGGCGAGACGCTGCGCATTTACGTAGACAACGGCGCGCAGAATCTTACTTCTCTCATTGATGCAGTCAAAGGGGCCGGTGGGACAGTCAGTTCCGTAGGCATACATCAGCAGTCCCTTGAGGACGCCTTCATTCATTTTACTGGCAAGTCAATACGCGAGGAAGAGGCAAAGAAGGTGAGCTTCCTCATCGGCGCAGGAGTGCCTCAGAAGCTGGGAAGATGATAAAACTGCTTGCGGTAATTGAGCGCGACATTAAAAAATTCTGGCGCAATCCTGTTGTTATCATGATAAGCCTGGTAATGCCGCTGTTGTATCTTGTTATCCTCGGCAATTCATTTCAGGGCAAATTCAAGGGCCTTCCGGTAGCCGTTGTAAACAGGGATCCAGGCACATACTCAAACCGCGTGATTGAAAATCTAAGGGCGCTTGAGGCAGGGCCCAAGACAATTTCCATTTTCCAGTTAAATGACGAGGGCAGGGCGGTTGAAGGGGTAAGGAACGGGCAGTACAAGGCGGCGCTGATCATACCGCCGGATTTTTCAAAAAGGGTTGTGCTCGATAAAAAACCTGAAGTGGGTTTATTCATAGACAACACGGACAACATCTCCGCCGAGACGATAAGGAATGCTGTTGGCGGGACCATGAAATTTATCAGGCAGCAATACGTGCCGGTCAGGGAGAGGCCGGGTGAGATATACACCAGGAACATAGACTTGTACAGCCTGGTTGATTACTATCAGTCGCTCGTCCCCGGCGTTGTGATCATGGCTATATTTCTCGGCACAATGACCGCGGGCGTGTTCAATCTCGTGATGGATAAATTCCTCGGCATCAATGAGAGCTATCTGCTTACCCCGTTATCGCGCGGCACAATCGTGACGGGACTGATCATCAGCGGCCTGACGATCACTACAATAACTGCCCTTACTGTCTTTGGAGTTAGTATGCTGATAACCGGCATCCCTTTCTTAAGGGGATTGGACCAGGGAATATCCATACTCATTGTTGTCATACTGACGACCCTCGCGCTTTTAAGCATGATGTTTTTGTTTTTGGGAAGGGCCAGTCATCCGAGGGTTGTCGGGCTGTTCAGCGGTTTTATGAACGTCATATTCTTTTTCCCAAGCGGCGCGGTATATCCCATTGAGAGCTTTCCCAACTGGCTCAAGGCCTTCTCAAAGATAAACCCCGAGGCGTACGCGGTGCACGCCCTGAAGTCGATCCTGTTTAAAAACGCGGGGCTTATGATCGTCTTTGGCGACATAATGTTCCTGCTTGGCTTTACAACTCTGATGATGGTCCTTGCGATAGTGACTTTCAAGAGGACGCTGTAGAGCTTTCAGCTTATAGCTTACAGCTATCAGCTATTATTTCTCATATTCCCTCAATTCCTTTTCTGAGAAGCCGAAGTAGTGCCCTATCTCATGCACGAGTGTCTTTCGTATCTGATCAACAAGCTGGTCTTCATTAGAACAGATGCTTTCGATGTTCTTCTGGAAGAGCATTATCCTGTCGGGAAGGGGATAGGGAATATCAAAGAACCCTCCCTTCTTTGTATAAGGCACGCCGCTGAAAAGCCCCAACAGGCCGTGCTTTCTCGTATTCAGCTTTTTGATATCATCCTCGCCGGGATAATCTTCGATCATGATCGTGATATTTACAAAATACTTCCTGTACTCCTCCGGCAATGTCTTCAACGCCTCTTCCGCAAGCTTCTCAAAATGTTCTCTGCTTACACTGTAGGACATGAGATTATTTTACAGGATGGAGATGCAAAACAAAAACGGCTTTTCTACCTTTGTCTCGTTGATTTCTACCGTTAAAATCCTTATCCTTAATTATGCATCTTGTTGCAATTCCGGGCAGAACAGCAGTGACCATGTTTTTTGATGCAAACAAAATGGTTGAGCTCGGCTGGAGCTTAGGATATTGATTGAGGGGGAAAAATGAAAGAGAACTCGCTTGCTGTATTTGAAGATTACAAAATCCGCAGAGTGTATGATGAGGAAAAGGAGACCTGGTATTTTTCTGTGGTGGATGTAATCGCAGCGCTGATTCAGCAGCCGGATTATCAGGCGGCACGGAAATATTGGAAAGTCCTGAAAGGGCGATTGGCTAAGGAGGGAAGCGAACTGGTAACAAATTGTTACCAGTTGAAAATGACTGCTGATGACGGCAAACAACGCCTCACCGATACTGCGACAGCCGAAACCCTGCTGCGCCTCGTCCAAAGCGTTCCAAGCCCCAAGGCTGAACCGATCAAACTCTGGCTGGCAAAGGTCGGTTACGAGCGAATACAAGATATGGGCGATCCGGCCCGATCCCTTGACCGCGCCCGTGAATACTGGAAGCAGCACGGGAGAAGCGAGAAATGGATTCAGCAGCGGATGATGGGGCAGGAGACCCGCAACAAGCTGACTGATTACTGGAAAGATCATGAGGTCAAAAAAGAAGAAGAATACGCTATTTTGACCAATATCATTCATCAGGAATGGGCGGATGTCTCTGTAAAAAAGCACAAGAAAATGAAGGGGCTGAAAACGCAAAACCTGAGAGATCATATGAGCGAGGCGGAACTGATATTTACCGCCCTTGCCGAACTATCCACCCGGCAGATAGCAGAGAGCATGAATGCAGTCGGCATGGACAAGAACAAGGTCGCAGGGAAAAAAGGCGGCGGCATTGCCAAAAAGGCAAGACGTGAACTGGAAGCAAAGACAGGCAGAAAGGTTGTCACCGCAGAGAGCTTCCTTCCACCGTCTTCAAAAAAGGAATTGCCTAAAAGAAAAAAATAATTCATTGTCCAAAATTGTTTCCGCATACGTTGTACGACTTGAGATTAATATGCATTACCTTTTGTGTTTTTCCAATTGATTTCCATCCCTGAAATCTTTATCCTTAATGAGGAGTAGAAATGGCGAAAGGGAATAACCCGGGATCAGATTATGTCTCTAAAAGATAAGGCATATCGTTTATTCAGCTACATCAGTCAGGTTTACAGTATTGACTTGCCTGTAATACGCGATGTTTCTGAATACAAGGCTGAATTGTGGTGGCAGGCAGACCTTATACATTCCGAGCAATGTAAGATTAAAGAATTCGAGTCTGAGGGCGATGTCTCAGAAGACGAAATAGGGGAAGTCATAGGTAGTGATGCATGGCTTTCCGTTATAAAAAGACAGTACGACCAGCCGCCGGATTTGCCGGAGATGTTGAAAGACTGGATCAATTTATCAATTAATCCGAACAAGAAGCCATCACCCAAGCCCTCTCTTCAAAAAATCATTTCTTTTGATACCGATAAAATACGAGTTGATGCTTTTGAAAAGTATAAAGAAGTACTTAGGGAATGGAAGGCATCTAAAAAAGGACCAATGCCAGGCATTCCGGAAATATTGAATGGCTGGCTTAAGGAGTTAAAGTCTGATGACGAAGAACAGTCGATAATCCCGGAGCAGAAATCTGAAGAAAAATTTGAAGATAATCTGTCAAGAGTGACAGCGCTTGACTCCTATATATCAGGTCAATGGACATTGTGGTCGCAGCGGGTATTGCCTCTATTCAGGGCAAATGAGCTATACGATCAATTATTTTCTCTACACCAAAGACTCAGTGTTGAGGGAGATCGTGTCGAAATTATCTGGGGACATGTTTTCTTAACGTGGAGATATAGTGAAGGCAATACTGTTTACCATCCTCTGATATTTACATCTATGAATCTTAACTTTGACCCTGAGCGTCGCCATATCTTTCTGACACCAAGTCAGACTATCCCTACCAAAGTAGACATGGAATGCCTTCAGAATCTTGAATATCCTTCTAAAGATGAACTGATAAAATTTGTTCTGAAATCCAATAATAATGACTTGCCGCCCGATGTCTGGAGTCATAATCAAATGAGGGGCTTTGCATCTACATTTACCGGTTTTATCAGCAATGAACCCGCAGAGATATCCAATCGATATTTAAATGAATTGACGTCAAAACCGCCTGCATTAAATTATCCGGTCATTTATAATGCGCCTGTTATTGTTGTTCGTGAAAGAATGCTACGCTTGTGGGTTGATGACGCCAAAAAGATTGCAGAGGCTGTTTATAACAATACTGACATACCACCTTTTATTAAATCGCTTATCGCCGACTCGCATTCTCAGGAATTACCCAATCCGAAAGATTATGCAGACCATAACATTAATATTGATGAGGACGAAGGCGAACTGCTATTACCCAAAGAATACAACGAACAGCAAGAGGATGTTGTCAAGAAATTAAAAAATCACTTTGGCGCATTAGTGCAGGGACCGCCTGGGACAGGCAAAAGTCATACAATCGCAAATATGGTTAGCTCATTACTGGCTCAGGGCAAGAGAGTTCTTGTTACAAGCCAGACAGAAAATGCTCTGAAGGTATTACGTGATCAAATCCCTCCTGAAGTACAAAGCCTTTGCGTAAGTCAATTAGGCAATGACACAGAAGCCAAAAGACAACTCAATGAAGCAGTTGATGCAATAGGCAAACGGCTTGCACAGAAAGCCAGCACAGTGATTGAGCAAAGAATTAAACGAGTTAAGGATGAATTGAGATCTACGAGAGAAGAACAGGCAAATCTCAGAAATCAGGTTAAAGACTGGGTAGAGTTGGATGCTTCTACGATCCGGATAGATAGTGAATCTTTCAGTGCGGTGCAAGCTGCTAAGGAATGTTCAGAAAACGAAAGAGACTATGCATGGTTTCCTGATAGGCTCCTTGAGAATGCTGAGCCTCCGCTTAATGAAGATGAAATTCTTGATATGTGCAGTCTTCTGAAAGAAATATCTCCTGAAGACAGAAAGTCATGTGCTCAATATCTCCCGTTGCCTGAATCTTTATTAAACTTTGAGCAGTTTTCTGAGAAAATTTTAAGATGGAAGTCTCTTTCAGCTATATTCGATGAAGCTGAAGAACTTCGCAATGGATGGGATGAGAAACTTTATCAGTCTCAATACGATGATATTCAAAGTACTATCAAGAAATTGGAGGAGGCATTATTATCCCTTCAGGATGCGTCACTTGCATGGCAGCAGAAGATATTGGAATTTATAATTCTTGAAGGTCGTCAAAATGATTACTGGCAGAGTTTCCTTGATAAGTGCCGTTCACTGAGAGAAGCAGCGTGGCAGGCATATCAGTCATTTCAAGGGTATGAAATAGAGATTACACAGGATTTACCTAATGCTTTGGATGTCGAGGCTGCTCTTGACGGTCTCAATCGTAGAAAGCCCACCAACTTTATTAATCAACTTTTATTGTCTAAACCGGCGAAGCTGATTTACAGGTCAATTAAGGTTGATGGTCATCATCTCAAAACAGAGGAAAGAATAAACGCAGTAAGGGCGTATTTTTCATATCATAATTGTCTGAGAAAAATAAAAACTATTTGGGGGCAGACCATTCAGGCAGTTAACGGAACGGATTTAACTCTTACGGGTGCAATGCCTCTTACTGAAATTGATGAAGGGATCAAACGTCTCTGTTGCCCGATTGACTGGAGAAATAATTATTTTGAAGACATAAAAAATACCCTGATGTCACAAGGATGTTGTCAACAAGGCTTATATAAACAGGATGTGTTGGAATGTGCTCTAAAGGTTTTGAATTGCCGGCTTGCAGAAATTGAGAAGAATGAAATCGAAAAAGATTTAAACGGATATTTTCAATTCTTAACAATAGAGGCTATAAAAAAAGATGCCCACATGCTATGGTCTCACTTCGCATCATCTGTGATAAGCAAGGATTTGGAGAAATATCGGGAAACATTTAATGAACTTACACGTCTACTAAAGTTACATAAAAAAGCCGAACGACTTGAACAGTTATCAGGAAGATTAAAAATAATTGCGCCTTTATGGTGTGCGTCTCTTGAAAAGAAGGCACAAAATATAGGGCAGGAGGCTTTAGAGAAAGGTTGGAAGACAGCATGGAGATGGAAACGTCTGAATGAATGGCTAAACAAACTCCATAGCAGAGAAAGCGTTGAAAGTCTTCAAACCAAACTTGGACGCGCCAGAAGAAAAGAGAAGGAATTAATAGTTGAACTTGTAAAGGAAAGAACTTGGCAGAGGCAGATTGAAAATGTGAAAGACCATCACTATAGGGCATTAGTTGCATGGAAAAATGCAATGGACAAGTATGGCAAGGGAACAGGGAAACAAGCTCAGCGTTGGCTTGCTGCTGCTGCTAAAGCAATGCTTGATGCTGTAGGAGCAGTTCCGGCGTGGATTATGCCGCTTCATAGGGTTATTCAATCATTTCCTGCGGAACCGGGAGTATTTGATGTCATTATAGTTGATGAAGCAAGTCAATGTGACTTGAGAGCCTTGTCGGTTCTTTTCAGAGCGAAAAAGATTTTGGTCGTAGGTGACCCGGAACAAATAAGTCCTTCAAATGTCGGGGTTGAAAGAGATAAGGTTTTTGCGCTAATACAACAATTTCTTTCTGATGTTCCATATAAGGAGACGTTTTACATTGATAACAGCCTATATGAAATCGCCAAAGCTATCCCGCGTATGGACAGAACTTTGCTTACAGAGCATTTTCGCTGCGTGCCCCAGATAATTGAATTCAACAACCATTTATGTCCAAGTTATGCAGGCAGGCTTGAGCCATTGCGTCAACCCAATCCTGATGAAATGCTCAATCCGCCTATTACAACTGTCTTTGTCAATAATGGATTTAAGAATAATAACGATGTTAATGAGCCTGAAGCAGAGGCATTAGTAGACATGCTTGTAACATGCTGCAAGGATGAGCGGTATGCAAGCGGTGGAAAGAATAACAGGAAGCGCACAATGGGGGTTGTATCACTGCTTGGAGAAAAACAGGCAAAGCATATTTCCGATTTGATTGCTCAATATATTGATGAAACAGAGAGAGAAGAACGTAAGATTATATGCGGTGATGCCTATGCCTTTCAGGGGGACGAAAGAGATGTTATGTTTCTGTCCATGGTAATTGCTCCAAATGCAGTTTTTTCAGCTTTAACTAAAGACTCTGACCGTCAAAGGTTTAATGTTGCCACAAGCCGCGCAAGAGACCAGGTATTTCTATTTCACTCTGTAAGACTGGATGATATAAGAAACAGCAATTGCGTCCGCCATGAATTGCTCAATTGGTATCTGAATCCTCCGTTAGCTGAGATGGAAGCAGGACTTGAGATATTGGAACGGGAAGCAGAATCTGAATTTGAAAAGGAAGTTGGACTTAGAATAATCAAAAGGGGATACAAAGTTATCCCTCAATTTAAGCCCTTACCTAACGACTTTCAATATAGAATTGATCTTGTGATACAAGGAAATAATAATCGTCTCGCCGTAGAATGTGACGGTGATCGTTACCATGGGCCGGACAAATGGGAACATGACCAGCGACGGGAAGCCCAGTTGCGTCGCGCAGGATGGAAATTCTGGCGTATCAGCGGGAGCACCTTTTATCGCAACAAGGAACAATCTTTAGAAAGCTTATGGCAGCTTCTTGTGGCAGAGGGAATTGAACCGGTTCTGTTTAAAGAGCGCTCGAAACGCATTGTAGCATCACCTACTGACAATCTTAAAGATAAACCAATCAAGGAAGATGTGAAAATAACAGACAATGACGAAACAGAGAAAGAAGATTTCTCTCCAATTCAAAACGCTACGTTTACTTTAACTCCACAGGAAAGCCAGACAAGGTCATTTAACAGGGACAAAATTCCTCCACTGTCTACTAACTGGAAAGTGTGGCTTGAGATTTCCGAATGGGGTAAGAAAACCATGTCTATAAGCGACTACTGGTGGGGATTTGCAAGCGATATCAGCAATAGATTGAAAGAGGGAAAAGCAATTACTCCTAAACAGAGAGAACATATGAGCAGATGCTGGAAGACTACTCATAAGCATGGATTTAAGGCTAAAAGATAAACGGGCGAAATTCATATAAGAAAGATGTATAATTTGTCTGTTCGTTCATATAATTTATTTGAGGTGATTTAAATGCACAAAAAAGACCTTAAAGTAATAGAGCATTTTAAAACCCTTGTATTTCAGAAAGTAAAAGTCCACGAGATCAGGGTGTTCGGCTCAAGGGCAAGAGGAGACGCTACTGAAGAGTCAGACCTTGATGTACTTGTCGTCGTTGATTGTCTTGATCATGAAACGGAAAAGTACATAAGCGATTGCGCATGGGAAGCAGGATTTCCTGAAGACATAATTATTATACCTGTTGCGATAAGCCTTGATACTTTAAAAAACAGTCCTCTGAGGGAGTCTGTTTTTATAAAAAATGTCTATCGTGAAGGGGTAAGTGTATGACCGAAGACAGACTTGCACTCATAAGACACAGGCTCAAGCAGGCAGATGATTCAATGGATGAAGCTATGGTGCTTCTTAATGAAGGCATGAGTTTGCGTGCTGTTATGAACCGACTGTATTATGCGATGTTTTACGCGGTATTAGCTTTATTACAGGAAAGACAACTCGGGACTTCAAAACATATGGGAGCGATTTCTCTTTTTGATAAGGAATTTATTAAATCAGGAATACTCAATAAAGACATGTCCAAGACATTGCACCGTGCATTTGAACTCAGACAAAAGGGCGATTATATGGAAGAGGCTGAAGTTACAAAAGATGATGTTGACGAAATGCTGCCGAAGGCCAAGAATTTTGTCTCAGTTATAAAAGAATATCTTATTAAGAAAAGATAGAGTCCGGGAAGGATTTCATTTATGGAAATCAAAATCAACAAAAGCACATTATCCCTTGTCGAAGGCGACATAACAAAGCAGGACACGGAGGCGATTGTAAATGCCGCGAACAAAACTCTTCGCGGGGGAGGAGGAGTTGACGGAGCTATTCATCGGGCGGGCGGGCCGAAGGTCCTTGAGGAATGTATAAAAATAGGACACTGCGAGACAGGCGAGGCCGTGATAACGACAGGGGGAAATCTCAAGGCCAAATATGTGATCCACACAGTGGGACCGGTTTACAGGGACGGGTTGCATCGTGAACCTGACCTTCTCCGTAACGCGTACAGCAACTGTCTGAAGCTGGCTTCATCAAAGGGTATCAGGAGCATCGCATTCCCATCGATCAGTACCGGAGCGTACGGATATCCGCTCGAAGATGCGGCGGTGATCGCATTGAAAACTGCGGTTGCATACCTCAAGGAACATTCTGATATTGAGGTTGTCCGTTTCGTGTTATTCGGGCAAAGGGACCTTGAGGTTTATGAGAGAAATTTAAAAACAGTGACGGGTAACGGGTGACGAGTAACGGGGAAAAAGTTATTTCAAATACTGTATTCCGGCTGCTTTGTCCCGATGTTTTCAATATTGGCAGTAAGTTTACGGTACACGTAAGCGGAAGCCACAAGGGAGGCCGGAAGTGTTGCAAAGAGGCCGACGAGCAGGCATAGTACGCCGATCAGATTAATTAACCCGAGCAATAATCCGAATAAGAACAGGTCCCATTTCGCGTCTTCAGTGGCTTTGCCGCTTGCCTTAAGCGCCTCTATGGGGCCGAGTCCCTTATCGACGACGAAATATGGAAAAAGGCTGAACTTGGTCCCCCATATAATTCCGGGAACAATTAATAACAAGATCCCCCCGATAATGATCAGGTAATAAACAACAGACCCGGCGATGAAGGTAAGCAATAAATTGAAGGAGGAAAGGAGATCGTCGATCTCCGGCTTTTTGCCGTCGCAGAATTTAAGGCCGACTGTTATAAAACCCATTTGCACCAAAAAACCCAGGACCCAGCTCGCAAGATAAAACGCGGTACTTACAACAGGGGAGTTCTCACGCATGATATTTGCAATTATCACCGGGAGATTCTCAATGAGAAAGGCGGCTATAAGAAACACGATAAAGAACCCTATATTTTTCTTCATCGTGTCCCACCCGAATTTTATTGCAGCTTCGGCAGAGAATTTCTTTTCACGTATTGTGTTTTCCACGTTGAAACTTTATCAATGAAAGAAAATTATGTCAATCGGTTTTAGTCTTTTAAAACCACAGAGAGCACAGAGACAGTTAAATTAAATCCATCCTTACTCTTACATGCCTCAGCTTTTTTCGCAAAAGTTTTTTTAATCTGTGTAATCTGCGAAATCTGTGGATTGAAATTTCTTTTTTGCGTCATCTGCGGCAGGCTTTGACAAAATCCTGTATTTTCCACTAACATAAAAACAGTCCAATGCGCTCCAGACAGTATATGATTTACCACAAAAGATTTACATTTTTCTCAGGAGATAATTGAAAGATTGAAGGTCGAGATGATAGACACCCACTGTCACCTTGAGATGGAGGAGTTCGACAGTGACAGGGACGAGGCCTTAAAACGGGCTGAAGAAGCGGGAATAAAATACATAATAAACGCAGGCTCCAACTGGCAGGGCAATATCAAAGGCCTTGAACTGTCCCGCAAATATCCGCATATATATTCCGCAGCAGGCATACATCCCCATGACGCAAAGACACTCGATGACATTTTATTTAATGAACTGATGCAGTGGGTAAAACAGCCGAAGGTCATAGCGGTGGGAGAGATCGGACTTGATTACCATTACCTGCATTCCCCCAAGGGCGTGCAGATCGAGGCCTTCAGGCGGCAGATAGGCCTGGCGCGGGAGGCAGACCTTCCCATCATAGTCCACAGCAGGGAGGCAAAAAACGACACCATCCGTGTGCTTCGTGAAGAGGCAAGCAATGTTACCGGGGTGCTCCACTGTTTTTCCGGCGACATTGAAATGGCCCACAAGGCAATGGAGCTTGGCTTCTATCTTTCAATCGCTGGGCCGGTCACATTTAAAAACGCGAAGACCCTGAGGGAAATAGTCGCATTCATCCCGGATGACTTCCTGCTAATAGAGACGGACGCCCCCTATCTGGCCCCTGCGCCTATGAGGGGCAAAAGGAATGAACCGTCTTTTTTAAGATATACCGCGCAGGCAATAGCGGAGATCAGGGGGATAACCGCAGAGGACCTGTTCCGGATCACGACGCTTAACGCGATGAGGCTTTTTAAGATAGGGAAGATAGCGGGGCAGGGGGAAATAGCCTACCAGATAAGGGATTCGCTTTATCTTAATATTACAAATAAGTGCACGAACAAATGCGGCTTCTGCGTCAAGTCACGCACGAGTTATGTTAAAGGACATAACCTGCGTCTTGAAAAAGAGCCTTCCGCGCTTCAGGTCATTAAGGCCATCAAAGACCCTAAAGCGTATAAAGAGATCGTCTTCTGCGGGATCGGCGAGCCCCTTTTGAGACTCGATATCGTGAAAAAAGTTTCCGCATGGGTAAAGCAGAACGGCGGGAAGGTCAGGATAAACACAAACGGGCAGGGCAATCTCATTCACGGCAAGAATATACTCCCGGAGCTTCAGGGCATCGTTGACAGTATCTCCATCAGCCTTGACGCGGAGGATGAGAAAAAATATGACAAGATCTGCAGGCCCTCCATCAAAGGCGCGTTCAAGGGAGTTTTATCATTTGTAAAGGAAGCGGTGAAGATCATCCCGGAAGTCAAAGTCAGCGTGGTCAAGATACCGGGAATTGACGTTGACAAGTGCGCAAGGCTTGCTGAAGAACTCGGCGTGGAATTAAGGATCCGGGATTTTGACATGGTCGGTTAGTCATTAAATAATTTCGGTCCTGTTTCTGCCTTTATGTTTTGCCTGATAAAGGGCCTTGTCCGCTTTATCGATCAGCTCCTTTTCCGTTTGCACCCCAGCAGTGTAAGAGGTGATCCCAAGACTTATGGTAGCTCCAAGCTTTTCCTCAACAGCAGACCGTATCCTCTCAGCTATTTCATGGGCCTGCGACGGCTCTGTTTCGGGAAGCAGGATGAGGAATTCTTCTCCGCCATACCTGACGGCAAGGTCGATCTCTCTTATGTCCCCCCGTATCAGGTCTCCGAGATCGGTAAGCAGTTTGTCCCCGGCAGTGTGCCCGTAGGTATCGTTATATTTCTTGAAATGATCCAGGTCCAGCATGATAATGGAAAAATGTTCGCCGACACGTCTTGCGTGGGCAAAGTTCCTCGACATCACTATCTCCATAAAGCGCCTGTTGGCAAGACCGGTAAGAGGGTCATGGAGCGATAATCTCTTTGTCTCTTCGTAGAGCCTTGCATTGTCAATCGCAATCCCCAACTGGTTTCCTATTGATGCGAGTAAATTTATCTTCTCATCTTCTATATCGAAGTCAGCCTTGAGATAAAGATACAATACCCCAACGACTTTATCCTTGGCCTTGAGAGGCACGATGATATGCCCGTGAGGGGCCATACCGCGGTACTTGACTGTATGCCTGCTGTCATGTTCGGAATTCTTTGAAATAATGATCTCTCCTGTCCTGACAGCAAGTCCGCAAAGGCAGTCGCCGACTTTTATATTTTTGTGGAGGTCCAGGAAGCCCTCAGGATGTCCGAGGTGCGAGACAAGTTTCATCTTGTCTCCTTCAACAATAAGAATCCCGCCCTTTCGCTCAACATCGAATATATCAAATTCCGTGACAGTGTGAAGGATGATGGAGAGTAGTTCGTCTATGTCAATGGTACTGCTGATTGTTGAAGAGATATTGTTAAGAACCATCATGTCGGACTGTTTTTTTCGCAGGTCCGCCTCAGCAAGTTGACGCTTCTTCTCGCTCCGGGTCAATCGTGCGGAAGAAAGTACTATCCCAAACAAGCCTGTAATCCATATGCCGGCGTGAAACAGCGCCAGTCTGGACCCGGTCATGCGTTCGGTTTTGCGCAAAGACTTCATATGGACTGAAACGCTGATCCCGCCGCGGACATCCCCTGCCTTATATCCTTGTTTAGCATGGCAGGTAAGGCATTCTTTCGTGGTAATCAGGGGCCGCATCAGACGCATGACCTCTTCTCCCTCAATGAATTCTACAGAAGCGACCTCTTTTTCACCGCGCTCAAAGGCCCGCAGCGCCCCGGCCTCCCAGGAATCAGGGACATTTTTAGGGTTAATGGGCCTCAGGCTGGTGATGTGTCCATGCGCATCATGCTCCTTATCCGCAAGTTCAAAGACCTCGCGTGTCATATAAGCCGGGTTCATCAAGGTCAGCATCTTTCCTGACGGGGTCATGATATCGCGTTCAGGAATTTCCGATAAATAGGGGTTGGGCTGTGTCTCTTCAGTAACTGGCACGTAAACCCCGCCGTGCATGGCTGCCCAGCGGCGGTAGATAATGTCTTTTTTGTAGGACTCTCTGGCGTGAATGACTGCCATTTCCAAAGTGTCCTGCCTTGCTTTCAGTAAATTCCAAATTAGGGAAGCAGACAGTCCCGCTGTCCAGATTATTACTATAATCCAAACATACTTTTTAAAACTGATACCGGTGGGTTTAATGTTTTCAGTCTCGCTCATGATAGTTTGCCGGGAAAGTGAAATTGATCTGTCTGAATTAATAAATGCATCTTAAAGTATATATATCACTTTTCGGTTTCATTTGTAAGAAGCTCTATGTTTTCAGAAGATAATCGCGGAGACAATTAATATTCAATCTTTTCAAGGAACAACCCGCACGCCCGCGCTGTCGGCCCGGCAAGGCCCCTGTCTTTTGATCCAAGTATCTCCTTCATTCTCGCTGGAGAAAGTTTGCCCAGGCCGATCTCGACAAGTGTCCCGGCAATGTTTCTTACCATATGGCGGAGAAAGGCGTTTGCCTGTATGCTTATTTTTATAACAGGCGCGTCGAATTTGAAACCGATAAATTCTACGAATGGCAGATCAGATATTTCTATATTGTGTATGGTCCTGACAGGATGTTTTGAACTGCATCCCGAGGCGCGGAAGCAGGCAAAGTCGTGTTCTCCGACAAGATAGTTCGCGGCCTCGCTCATCGCTTCACAATTCAGCCTGTACGGCATGTTCCATGAATATCTTTCCAGGAACACGGAATAAGCTCCTGTCCTTGAAATGATATACGAATACGTTTTGTTTTTTGCGTCGTAGCGCGGATGAAAATCATGCCCGCATTCTCCGGCATTTATCACCCTGATGTCCCGGGGCAGATTGCCGTTTAAAGCCTTCAGGAAAACCTCAGGTTTCAGAAGAGATCCTGTCTTGAAAACCGCTACCTGCTCTAACGCGTGAACACCGGCGTCAGTTCTCGCCGCCCCGTTGACCCTTGACCGCTCCCCGGTGATAATGTATATCGCTTTTTCCAGGAGTCCCTGTATCGCGGTCCCGTTTTTTTGCACCTGCCAGCCGGAGTAATTTGTCCCGTCATATTGCACTGTAATTTTGATGTGTCTCATGGCTGTTATATTAACAAAAAGATATTTGATTGACCATGAAAGCATTCTTTAAATCAGTGTGATAAAAAAGGGCTGGAGAAATCCAGCCCTTTTGGGGTTCGTTGTAATTAAAGATACTTTACGCTACGACGTTTACCTGCTGGACTGTGCCCGGTGTTCCGTCTTCATTCAGAAACAGGCCCGTTGTCGCGATTTGCCCGTTGAGATTATTTCCGCTGTCTTTTAAGTCGAATGTTGAATTTGCGCTTGCAAGATAGATCGCGCCCACATTGATTTCTATCAGTGTGTTCAGGTTGTCATTTCCCTCAGCATCTTTGGTCCATAACCTGAGTTGTTCAAAGATTGAATCATTCTCGTCGATCCAGTTGTTTTTGTCCTCATCATATTCAGCAAGTTCACCGAAACCATTTCCGGTTTGCGGGCCGAAGAGTTCTTTCCCGTCATTGACCCTGCCGTCATTGTTTTTATCAAGGACGAGCAGGCCGCTGCCGGGTTTCACGAATGAGATATTGTCGTCATCTCCGTCAGCATCGATGTCAAAGTCAAACTTCGTGCTGCTCAGGTCTGCTGCCGCTCCTGAAAAATTGATCACGATCGGATCGGTCAAGGCCGCGTCCCCTGCCCTTATGTTAATTGTCTGCTGCGAAGAGTATTCCCATTGCATTTTCAGTTCAAGGGAGAATTTAATTTCCAAGCCGTCCGCTGTTTTTATAACGCCTTCGGCGCTGAAGGACATCTCCTGGTATTCGTAATAAGATTCGGAGCTGTTATAGACAGCGCCCCATCCCTGGCCCTGCGCTTGCTGGACTTCCTGTCCGGCCTCTTGCGTCTCTTCTGATGTCTCCGCGTCCTGTCCGTCAGAGACCTTTGCGAGGTCTGTTATATTTATTTTTCTGCCTGTAAGCGCCTCGACGATCAGTTTTGCAACAAGGAGGTTGCTGTCTGTGTCAGTCGTTGAAAGGTCTTCATCAGCTTGTGAAATATCATGACTTTTCTTAAGATGGTTTTTGGCATCCTCAGTCAGTGTGATATTGTCTTTTACATGGTGAGAGTTTTGAGGAGTCCGGGGACCTTGCTCGCCGGTCCACATGCGCAGGTCTTCGCTCTTTTCATGCCGCTTAACCTGCGAATGCGCGGATGACATTAATATGTTTGAATTGTCAATTCTCATTTCTTGCCCTCCCTGGGTTTATTTCATCTACGTCCTTGATTATCTATACGGAAAATTAAGGAAAATCTTTAACCGGACAGGGGTGGTCCATGGAGCGTCTGCTGACGTCCGCTGTATAGATTTTTTTATAAGGCAACTTATATAATTTAAGTGCGTAAAAACAGTCAGAACTCATTCAAGGCTTTTTCCCGAATAAATAATATTTTTTAGAAAAGGGCGATAGAGGGTCCAAGGAGAAAAATTATGAATGTTACCGTGAAGAACCAAAAGCTCAACAGATGGATTAGTGAAGTGGCAGCGCTCTGTCAACCCGACGATATTTATATATGCAACGGGTCCAGGGAAGAATATAATCAAATGATCGAAACGCTGCTTAAAAGCGGCATAGCCATTCCGCTCAAGAAACGCCCCAACAGTTTTCTCTTCCGCTCTGACCCCAGCGATGTGGCCCGAGTTGAAGACCGTACATATATCAGCACTTCGTCAAAGGAAGAGGCAGGCCCGACAAACAACTGGGTCGGTCCCGGGGAACTGAAGAAGATCATGCTGGACCTTTATAAAGGATGCATGAAGGGACGCACCATGTATGTGATACCTTTTTCAATGGGGCCTATCGGCTCTCCCATCTCAAAGATCGGCATTGAAATATCAGACAGTCCATATGTGGTCGTCAATATGCACATTATGACCCGTGTAAGCTCAAAGGTTCTGGAATTGTTGGGCACTGACGGTGAATTCATCCCATGCCTGCATTCTGTAGGCGCTCCGCTTGAAAAAGGGCAGAAAGACACCAGGTGGCCCTGCGCGCCCATTGATAAAAAATACATCAGTCACTTCCCTGAAGAGAACCTTGTCTGGTCTTACGGCTCAGGCTATGGCGGTAACGCGCTTCTCGGGAAGAAATGTCTGGCCCTGCGCATTGCCTCAGCCATGGCCAAACGTGAAGGCTGGATGGCTGAGCATATGCTGGTCCTCCGGCTGACAAATCCCGCGGGAAAACAATACCACATTGCGGCCGCGTTCCCGTCTGCATGCGGTAAAACAAACCTGGCGATGATGCAGCCGTCCATACCCGGCTGGAAATGCGAGTGCATCGGAGACGACATCGCGTGGATGAAGGTCGGCCCGGACGGGCGTCTTTATGCCATCAATCCTGAAAACGGTTTTTTCGGAGTAGCTCCCGGCACATCATACAGCACAAACCCTATGGCAATGGATACATTGAAGGAGAATGTTATTTTCACGAACTGCGCCCTGACCGACGACGGAGATGTCTGGTGGGAAGGCATGGACGGAGATGAGCCGTCACACGCTATCGACTGGAAAGGACGTGACTGGACTCCTGAGAGCACCGAAGAAGCGGCCCATGCGAACGCGCGTTTTACCGCTCCGGCATCACAGTGCCCTGCAATATGCAAAGACTGGGAAAAGCCGGAGGGCGTACCTATCGACATTTTTATATTCGGCGGACGCCGCACTGATGTTGTGCCGCTGGTGCATGAGGCGTACAACTGGGACCACGGAGTTTTTCTTGGCGCTACCGCCGCATCCGAGACAACCGCGGCGAATATCGGCGCAGTGGGCAACCTCAGGCTCGACCCTTTTGCAATGAAGCCGTTTTGCGGCTACAACATGGGCGACTATTTCCATCACTGGCTTGATATGGGAGACAGGCTTGGCAGTAAAGCCCCGAGGGTCTTTTATGTCAACTGGTTCAGGAAGAGCGCGGACGGCAAATTTTTATGGCCCGGTTTCAGCGACAACAGCCGCGTGCTGAAGTGGATGTGCGAGCGCGTTGACGGCAAGGTCGGGGCCCAAAATACTCCCATAGGTTTATTGCCCAATGAAGGAGACCTTGACCTCAGCGGACTTGATATCTCCCCGGCGGACATGAGAGAGCTGATGAGCATAGACATAAATGCATGGAAGTCGGAGATACCCGACATCGAAAACCATTTCTCAATCTTCGGTAACCGCCTGCCCGAAAGACTCAGGAAGCAGCTCCGTGAGTTCATACAGCGCCTTGGATAGTTTTTTGCCACGAATATGCACAAATAGACACGAATTAACAAAAGAAATGAGAGATTCAGATTAAGCCGGAATGACATCAATTAAATTTTCGAGATATTCGTGGCTGATCGACCAATATGAATTTTAATATGCAAAAAAAGACGCTGGTCAATGTGCTGGGCGTGGTGTATGCCCACGTTAAGACCAGTGACGGCGGGGACCTCTATATAACAAGGTTCGCTGAGAAATATCTGAAGCACTTCGACACTCCGAACTGGTATGAAGCAGACTGGTTCAACGCACACAAAGTTAGGCTGAAAGGCACAGGCTCTGTGCACAGACTGCCGACAAAGGAAGTGGACGGCGTGAGCCTTGACCTGGTTGTCAAGAACTGCCGCGTGGGAGAGGACGTCCCTCTGGACACTCATACGTTACAGGAATTTTGCGACGCAGAGTTCAACAGCCCGTGGGAGGAGTTTTCCCTGGTCATGGAGATGAGGGAAGGGCAATACGGCCCGAGAGAACTGAGAATAAACACTCAGCGCCCAATGGTCATATACGTCCCGCCGGACAAAATGCAGATGTGGCAAAGCGGCAGGTCCAAGGCGAAGATCAACCGCATACGCGCAAAACATCCCGGCATAGACATCGATATCCTTAAACAGTACAAGATGATCTATGAATGGATAGAAGGGCACAATCTCCCGGAAGTCTTTGTACACATAAATGTAGACGATTACGAGCGCGTGCATCATCTCAAAACGCTCAACAGGCTGGTCATGTCAGACCTTGATAAAAAGGGATATTTAGTCGCCGACATGAAACCTGAGCATATTATCATCAGCGAGCAGGACACAAAACGAATTATTGAAATAGGACAGCCGCAGACCATAGATTCCGCGAAAGAACAAATATACTACCTCTACAATCTTATCAATATAGGAAAATATTCCCTGGTTGACTATGAACTCCTCCTGCGCACTCCTCATCATGAGGATGAGGTCAAGGATTCCAGAAGGCATTCCTACCTCGATGATCAGCGCGACCGCTTCATCCCGACTCCCATGCCTGATCATTTGACCACTATGGAGATCTTCGGCGAGCCTTATATCTACGGACACGCGGAAAGCACAGGCGGGCATCTTTGGGTTGTCGGAAATAACGCCCGCCTGTTCGACTATTTCCTCCCCGAACGCTGGAGAAAAACCCCTTCCATCAGATTGTCCGAGAACAAGGACATATTTTATACAATCACGAAGGACAATATTCATCTTGTCTGGGAAACTTCAAGGGTCGGCGAGATGCCGGATGAAGAGGGAGAGAGATATAATCCGAAGATACTCAAGTTCGGCATAAACAGCCCCTTTGAGGAATTTTCCATCGCCCTCAAGTTGAACCAGCTCGGAATACCCTGTGTCTACGTAAGGGCGATATACATGACAGGCACTTCAAAGATCGAGGTGTCAGCGGACATCAGGAAATACGAATCACACAAAAATATTTTAGACCCGGAAGGCAATCCCATCCTGCAGGAAAACCACAACTACATCACCATCCGGGGTTACTATAACGGCCCCGATCAATGGGTTGCCGAACAGAAGGGCGCGCTGTATGTTCCCGTAGATCTTTCCAAGGCAATCAAAAGAGGGCTCATCGATGAGACCCAATGCCGGATGCTGCTGAAAAAGGTAAAAGAGAATCTCATGGACGTGAACTATGACGGTTCACTGTTAAAACTCAATGACCTTCTCCTGGCCGTCAACAGCAAAGGCGAGATCGTGAAAGACAGCTCCGGCAACACGCTGGTCATAATCTGTAATTTTGAGCTGATATGGAAGATTACGGAAACAAGTCCCCTGTAAAACCCACTCCGTCCCAACCTTAAACAGAGTCTGTCCATAAACTCGAACCTTGAATCGTCATTCCCGCAGTCTGTTGAGCGGGAATCCAGTCTTTCTAATATGTTCTGGATGCTCGATTAAGGATTTCGGGCATGACGAATTTGAAAACAGGTAATTTATGGACAAACACTAAATAGCTTTCCCGTACGATTAAGATAATCAGTGCTGGATAAAACCAGCCCCTTTTATTTGTGCAGAGTTGAACTGCGCTGCAATCGGTGCTATATTTTTTACAAATGATCAGTCAGGAGGTAAGAAATGAACTTGCACGAAGAAATAGCGAAGGTCGCGTATGAACTCTATAAAAAAAGCGGCGTTGACGGCAGGGACTTTGAGAATTGGCTTGACGCTGAAAGGATAGTGCTGACAAGACATGCCAGCCAGGACATAGAGGAGCCCGAAGGAGAAGAACAGATCTTTGCGGAAGAAGGGATTATCGAAGAGGTTGAAGGAACAGCTCCAATGTTCGCAAGACGGGAAAAAGAAGATTTTGCGACCGTAGTTGAGGAGATGGAGGTCCATAGCCCGGCCCTTGGCACGAAAGAAGACATCGCGATAAGGACAGAAAAAATCAGGCCCTCAAAGAAAGCTGCCGCAAAAGGTAAAAAACTGTCTCCAAAGAAAACAGGTCAGAAGAGCAGGGAAAAGTATTTCTAAGAAAAAATAGAGTCATCTTCAGGCACACTTCCCTGGACAAGCCTGCGGTAGGTACGTCCAACATCTGTCACAACTATATCAGCGTGACTCTTGCCTTCAGATGGCTCTATACGTATTGTGCGATGCCCCCAGGTGATCAGACTCTTGAGCTCTTTTTAAATGCGGGGTGCTTCGGCAGATGCTTCAGGCGTTTCCGCCTTAACTTCGGGGAACCGCTCACCGCATCCGACTCCCGCGCCCTTATTCGATTTGCTTGGTTCTCAGGCTTAATCTACACCAGGGGATCGCAAGCTTATCTCTTAATCTATTATAACTCTTTTTATATGCCGGGAACACCTCTATCCAAACCCATTTTTTTACCATTTCAATTATTGACTTTTAAAAAATATATGCTACGCTTTGCTTATTATCAGAGAAACGCAGAGTAGTTAATAAAGGAGGTGGCAAAGATTGAAAATACTAAAAGTAGTATTGCTGTTTATTGCAGTTTATGGGCTGTTTTTTTCTTTGGCGCATGCAACGGGCGATGCAGCCAAGGGCAAGGCACTTTTCAATGACCCAAAGTTTGCCGGCGCTACTACCGGAAAATCCTGTAACTCCTGCCATCCGGATGGCAAAGGCCTGGATAAAGCCGGCGACAAACATGAGTTTAAAATTATGGGCCATACCCAGAAGAGTCTTGAGGAGGCAGTGAATTCATGTATCGAGGGCGCTATTAAAGGCAAGGCATTAGATCTGTCCTCAGTCCAGATGAAAGATATGGTCGCTTATATCAAGTCGTTAAAAAAACACACGGAGTAACAAGCTGACGGCAATAAACGGAACAGCCACCGCCCTTTGAAAAGATGAGAATGATTTTAATATTTGGAGAAAATGTTTGACGATTTTTTTGCCGGGCTGGAGACACAAAAACAGGAGAGCATGGATGAGAAACATCCTGCGACGGTCACTCTTTATTGCAATTATCTTTTCAGTGTATTTTATCTCCCCTGCTGCTGCAGCTGAACCTTTCACGTTTGACGGATCAACACAATTCTTATGGGGCGACGACCTTCTTAATGACAACCAGACTATTCTTGCGCAATATCTGAGATTCAATTACAGCCCTGAAGGCAAGAAATATCGCGTAGCAGGCTATAGCAGGTTGTGGGAGGATTTCAGCGGGGGGAGGACCAGAGACGACGATCTTTCGGGGAGGCTTTACTACCTTTATTTTGACTACGCCCCAAAAGAGGACCGTTCCATCCGTTTTGGCAGGCAGTTCGTGTCTTTTACAGCCGGGTCATCAATGATAGACGGATTGACTGTTGAAATACGCGACCTCGGCCACATAGGGATAACACTTTCAGGCGGCACAGACGTGACATACTCGCTTGACTCCGACCACTCAAGGCTTGGCAATTACTTCACAGGAATTGACATATTTCTTGAGAAAGTTGAGTCTGCGCAGTTAGGTGTAAGTTATGTAAGAAAGTATGATGACGGGGAACGTGCCAGGGAAGAGTTCGGGCTGAATGCCAGATACCATTATAAGTTGCTCAGCCCTTACACTGAATTGAGATACGACTGGCTCTCTGAGGCCTTTGACGAAGCAACCGTCGGGGTCGACTTTTTCCCTATCAGTTTTCTTATGATAAAGGCAGAGTTCTACCACTACTACCCTACTTTTGATTCAACCTCTATCTACAGTGTCTTTGCAGTAGATAAATATCAGGAATACTACATACGCGCACAATACAGCCTTGAAGACACCCCTCTGGTCCTGTCTGCCTCATATGTGAAGCAGTTGTATGAAGACAGTGAAACGGCGGACGTTTATGTTGCCGGGGCAAACTTCAATCCAAATGACAAATTCCTGATCAGCGCCTCTGTTGATTACAGAAACGGCTACGGCGGAAATCTTTGGGGGGTTGAGGTTTATGGAGATTACAAACTCCGTAAAGAGCTGCTCCTCTCCGCAGGCGCCCAGTATGATACCTACAAGAGGCCTGATAATGCGGACGACGACTATGCGCAGCGTTACTGGGCAGGCGGACAGTGGATATTAAACCCAAAGACCTCGTTAGATGCCAGATTAGAAGCTAATATCAACGAAAACTTTGAACATAATCTTCTGGGGAGAATTGCCCTGAACTGGCAATTATAAAATACAGGAGGAGCGTGTGTTAAAAAAGACCGTACTCGCCATAATCTTCATTCACATTATGACCTGTTATTCGTGGGCAGTCACCCGTCATACGGATTATTCCACGGGGATGGAAATAAAATACTGTAACGAATGCCACATAGTTAATGATGTCAGCCCCAACCACAGCTCTATGTGGATGATAGAGCACCGGCTGCTTGCAGAAAAGAAACCCAGGACCTGTGATGAGTGCCACCAGAAATCATTCTGTATTGATTGTCATAAAGGCGGCGGAATAGACCGGGACCTCCACGCCTCGAATTCAGGGCCGGACTATAAGCCAAGGTCTCACAGGAGTGACTTCCGGGAGATACATCCCATCAAGTCGTTTGATGATCCGGGGACCTGCAAGCGGTGCCATGATTACAACAAGTTCTGCAATGAATGCCACGACAAGTTCAACCGCACTGACCTGAGAGTCCTTTCCCACAGGAGGGGATGGTCGGAGCGTGATGTGAAAGCGGGCGGCCCGCAGCATTCAATCTTTAACACTTCACAGTGCCAGACATGTCATCCAAACAGCCTCCTTCCAAAGCACGAGTGGTCTTCATCACATGCAAGGGAAGCAAGGAAGAACCTCGCTTCATGCCAGGCATGTCATCCTGAAGGAGATGTCTGCATGAAATGTCACAGTGCGGCGAGCGGTCTAAGGGCAAATCCGCATCCGGGAAACTGGAGCAGGATATCCGGAAGGCTCCGCAACGCAAGTGATAGCAGGTCGTGTAGGAAATGTCATATAACAGTACCTTAATAACACTGTTAAACGGAGGATAATAAAATGCTCAACAAGCTCAGGATATTTACGCTGATCGTAATTTCAGCTTATGCCGCATTACTCGTCAATGGCTGCGGAAGCGGCAGCAAAGAACCAGGCGCAAAGGGATCGATTGCTGTACCGACCGAGGTTGGCTCTGAAACCTGCACGAACAACTGTCATGCACTCACCAAAGATATCACAGGCACATCCATTGCCACTGCATGGGCCGCTACCACGCATACTACAGTTCAGGGTGTGCAATGCGAGAACTGCCACGGGGGCGCGAGCTTACACTGGGGGATTGGTCCTATGCCGTATCCCGCGCCGCAGGCTGCAAGGTGCCTCACCTGTCATGACGGCAGCAAGGCTGAAGACAAGACAGCTTTTCTTGACACAACACACGGCAATTCCAATCTGACTCCGGACAAGACCTTCTCTCAAATAGCGACCTCTGCTGACACCGGCAAACACATCGAAGAATGCTCGCGCTGTCATAATCCAAACCAGAAGTTCGTGTTCGATACCGCCGGGAATATGGTCAAGCCCGCCATTGACGATCTTCAGGCCCCACAGGTATCTTGCGCCTCCTGTCACGATGCACATCAGCCGCAGGCCATGACGAGGGTCCCTCAGCGGACTGATCCTGTGTTCTACCCCGTTTTCAGAGAATTCGTTGTAAATTCCGCAGGGGCGCAGGACAGCGCCGGTACAGAGTTTGTACCTGTTATCTTTCAAGCTAACGGAGTTGTTGAAGCCAATGGAGTCATTGATGCTACAAACGTCGTCAATAATAACAACGAGCTTAGTGTTGAGAAACTCTGCGCCTCGTGTCACACTGTGGGGACATACAAGAACAGCGGAGGGGCCACGCACCAGAGTGATATCTATACCCAGTGGACCCAGTCCGGGCATGGCGATCGGTTTGCTGCACCTTTTGCCGAGTTCTCCGCTAATCCGACATTCTACATCCCCGGCGTCGACACCTCTCACAAGTCCTCATATCCTATAGATATGGCGATATCCAAATTCGTAACAGCCGGTCCGGCCAATACGACACAAAACGCCGGGAACAACAACTTCAAATGCTTCAGATGCCATAATGGCCTGGGATCACGCGCCCATCAGGATGACATTCAGGGCACATCAGAAGCGCCTGTCATCTTTGGCGATGAACCGGTGATATGCATAACCTGCCATGACGCGCATACCAATGTTGAGGGACAATCAAAGAACACCCGGAAGCCTGTGGTAATGACCAGGTATGAGGAAACAGCTTCATCAACTGCGGCAGCGTTGACGTTCTCAGGGAATGTATTTCTTGACAACACCCCTGTCCCGGCCGAAACAGGCAATGCTACCATTTGCGTTTTCTGCCACCAGGGACGTGAATCAGGTTTTACTCTTTTCAAGAGAAGACTTGCGTCAGACGGCACGATGACCGGCACTTTTTTAAACGAGCATTATCTCGGGACCGGCGCAATGCTCTGGGGGAGAAACGCTTATGAATACCCCGGCAAGCTATATGGAGCGGTGGTTGAACATCAGCAGACCAACTGCATCGGCTGTCATATGGCTGAAGGCAGCAGGGCAGATGTCGGCGGCCATACATGGAAGCCGGTCTCAGATGATGACGTGGTGGTAAACAGCGCGACCTGCAACACCGCTGCATGCCACGACGGCAGGGTGCCTACCACAAACTCCAGCGGTGAATTCGACAATTTCCGTGATACCGTGCTTGATCCTGTCAATGATTACGACGGTAATGGAATTGTGGAGGGGATCCCGGTGGAGATCGCCAATCTCTCGATTCAGTTGAAGGACCTTCTCCAGGCCAATGGCGTTTTCTATAATGATCTCAAATACCCTTACTTTTTCACAGACGGAACATTCACTACAAACTTTACAGCATGGACGCTCCCAACCCACAAGGCAGCATTCAATTTGAACTTTGTGATCAAAGGTCTGCCCTCACAGGCAACCACCCAGGTAGGCGAGCCGAACCCGTCCGCGGCAGTCCATAACTTTAGATATAACATCCAACTCCTCAGGGATTCCTACGACAACCTGCAGGCCAATGGTGTTGGCGGCCAGGCTGACCGCAGCAGCCAGCCGCGCCCCTCGGGAACACGCGATGCAACTAACTACGATCCGCAGCCGGGAGGAGGATACAACCCCAGACAGTAGTGTGATTGAATCGGGCAAGTATGTTTTCGTGACATATGTTGTTATGCTCTGCATTATGCAGGCGTTTGCATTATCGCAGGCAAAGGGAATGACAGAAACTATGCCGGGACCCGGGCCGGAAACAATAAAGCTCCCTGGACCGAAACATGACAGTAAAATCTCTATCGAAGAAGCCTTACTTAAAAGAAGGTCGGTCAGGAGTTTTAAGGACAGCCCGCTGACGCTTGCAGAAGTTTCGCAGCTTCTCTGGGCCGCACAGGGGACTACAGGTTCAAGGGGCCTAAGGACAGCGCCTTCCGCAGGGGCACTCTATCCGCTTGAGGTTTATGTTGCCGCAGGGAATGTGGATGACCTGCCGGATGGAGCTTACAGGTACAACCCGAATAAGCATGAGTTAGTGAGAGTCGCAGATGGCGATAAAAGAATGGAATTGAGCAATGCAGCCCTCGGCCAGCCATCGGTCAGGAATGCCGCGGCAGTTATAGTCTTCTCTGCTGTTTATGAAAGAACAACAGTAAAGTATGGCGATAGAGGAGTACAGTATGTATTTTTGGAAACCGGCCACGCGGCCCAGAATGTTTTTCTGCAAACGGTCCCGCTGGAGATTGGAGCAGTAGTCATCGGGGCCTTTTATGATGATAAGGTAAAAAATGTTTTGAAGATGTCTGACAGCGAACATCCGCTTTATATAATGCCAGTGGGGAGAATGAAATGATGGACCATTTCACTTTCCTGTCCCGCTCAGCCTTATGCCTGTAGCCCGCTGACCCTGCCAAGGCAGCATAACCTGATTTGAACTATTTGCCGTGATGAGATATCGACCTTTGAATAGTTTTTCACAAAAATATAAAATAGAAGGCTGAAATAATTCCCGGAGGTAAATATATGGAGAGCGTTCTGAAAAAAGTGGAAGAGCTTGCATTGCTCCATGACAGGGTAGATCCGAAGTTCGTCAAAGAAAGAAACATCAAGTTGGGACTGAGAAACGAAGACGGTTCAGGTGTCTTCGCTGGCATCACGAGTAAAGGTCAGGTCATAGGCTATGAGAAGATCATATCAGGGGAAGGCGGGGAAAAACTCAACCCCATACCCGGGAAGCTGTACTATTGCGGCTATGATGTTGAAGACCTGGTAAGGGGAAAAGAAAGCGAGAGCAGGTTCGGGTTTGAGGAAACGGTCTACCTCCTTTTGACCGGGCAGCTTCCTTCAAAAGAAGACCTGAAAAGCTTTTCAAAGGAAATCGGGAGAAGGCGTCCTCTTCCCGCGGAAGCAAAAAAGATAATACTCAACAGGCCGAAGCATGACGACCAGATGTGTTCGCTTCACACTATTGTATCGGCCATGCACCTCTTTGACAAAGACCCTAATTCTATTGATATCAGGGACGTGACAAGACAGTGCATAGACCTGATAGCGAAGTTCCCGACGATCATAGCGTACAACTATCAGAAGAAACTGATGAAGAGGAATGATTATAAAAAACTGATAGAGCCTGACCCTGACCTGAGCGCCGCTGAAAATTTCCTGTACATGCTGTCCGGCAAGGCGCCTGACAAGTTCACAGCAGAGCTCTTTGACACCATGTTGATATTCCACGCCGAGCACGGAGGCGGCAACAACTCCACCTTCTCTACAAGATGCGTCTCATCATCAGGCGCGAACACTTACATGGCGATATGCGCGGGGATAGGCTCTCTTTCAGGACACCTTCACGGCGGCGCCAATGAGGCCGTAGTCAGTATGATAAACGACATCAAACGAAATGTTAAAGACTGGGAAAGCGACGAAGAGGTCAGGGCTTACCTTCTGAAGACCCTCGATAAAAAGGCAGGCGACAAGTCCGGGAAGATTTACGGACTGGGACACGCGGTCTACACATTGTCAGACCCGAGGGCGGTGTTCCTTGAGGAAAGGGGAGAAGAGCTTGCAAAGCTGTATGGGAAAGAGAAAGAATTCTCGCTATACAGAATAATTGCAAAGGTGGCCCCGCAGCTTGTCAGGGACAAGAAAGGAAAAGTCGTCTGCACTAACGTCGACTTCTACTCCGGTTTTGTCTACCAGTGTATGGGAATACCCAAAGAGCTTTTCACCCCGATATTCGCGATGGCAAGGGTCTCAGGATGGTCGGCCCACAGGATCGAGGAAATAATACAGGGAAGGATCATCAGGCCCTCATATGTTTCGTCTTTAAAAGGGATGAAGAATTATACGCCGCTGGCCAAGCGGTAATTCAGGATTGATCGCTTACTGAAGAGAGAGTAATCTTTATTTCAACCCGTCGAGGTTCATGGCTTTTCTGACAAGCTTCATGGTTTCAGAGGCCGCCTGCTTCGCTTTTTGTGAACCGGTTGAAAGGACATCTTCGAGATAATCAGGTTTCTCAAGAAAGAATTTCCGTTTCTCCCAGATCGGCTCAAGGACCGTCAGGAGATTTTTTATCAGGATCTTTTTGCAGTCGATGCAGCCGATGCCTGCGGTGCGGCAACCTTCGGCAACCTGCGCCTGTTCTTCTTTGGAAGAAAATATCTTATGCAACTGGTAAACAGGGGAAAGCTCAGGGTCGCCCTTGTCAGTGCGCTTTATCCTTGCAGGGTCTGTCATCATCGTCCTGACCTTCTGCTCAACTTCCTTCGGAGTGTCAGAGAGATAAATGCAATTGCCGTAAGTCTTGCTCATCTTTCTTCCGTCTGTGCCGGGCACCTTCGGGAACGCGGTCAAAAGGGCCTCCGGCTCGATGAGCACGTCGCTGTAAAAATTATTAAACCTCCTGCAGATCTCTCTTGTAATTTCCAGGTGCGGCACCTGGTCCACTCCGACAGGCACATGATTGGCCCTGTAAATTAATATGTCCGCGGACTGGAGGACCGGGTAGCCAAGGAACCCGTAAGTATGCATGTCCTTGTCGCTTACCTGTTCAAGCTTCTCCTTGTAAGTGGGCACGCGCTCAAGCCAGCCGAGAGGGGTTATCATTGAAAGCAGCAAATGGAGTTCGGCATGTTCAAGGACATGCGACTGCTGGAATATCGTGGCCTTCTCCGGGTCGAGTCCCGCGGCAAGGCAATTGACAAGTACATCTTTGATATTTTCTTTTAATTGTGATGTATCGGCATATTGGGATGTAAGCGCGTGCCAGTCCGCAATGAAGTAATAACATTCATACTGCTCCTGAAGTCTCACCCAATTCTGCAATGCGCCGACGAGATTGCCTATATGCAATTTCCCGCTTGGCTGTATTCCGCTGAGTACTCTTTGTTTGGACAATTGACGATCTCCTTTCTTCAGAACAACCGCACTAAGGCAGAGAAAAAGTTTGCAAGGGGGAAAACAAAGTATCCCGCAACGCCTGTGAAAATCAGCGCCAGGACTATTATGAATCCATATGGTTCGATCCTGCTGTATGCCGCCGCCTGCCTGTAGGGAAGAAAGCCGACAAGGACCCGTCCTCCGTCAAGAGGCGGTATCGGGATCAGGTTGAACGCCGCGAGAAAGATGTTTATTCTGATGCTGAAGACACACATCAACGTTAACGGTTCAGCGACTGCGGAGCTGATGTTCTGGGGCAGCAGCACCGAGGTCAGGACTATTATGAATTTTAAGAACAGTACGCTCAGTATCGCAAGTAGTATATTGGAAACCGGGCCTCCTGCCGCTGAAATCGCCATGTCCCTTTTGGGGTTATGGAAATTTGCAGGATTGATTGGCACAGGCTTCGCGTATCCGAATACCGGCGCGCCGGTAATAAGCAGGATAAGCGGCATGATAACCGTGCCGATGGGGTCGATGTGGGCTATCGGATTGAGAGTAAGCCTTCCCATCATTTTAGCGGTCGGGTCGCCGAGCTTGTTCGCGACAAAACCATGAGACAGCTCATGGAATGTAATGGCCAGAAGCATGGGCGGCGCGGCTATGATTAACTGCCTTATCGTGTCAGATGAAATATCCATAATTTGAACCCCACTATTGTAACCTAAACGCTGTGATTTATGCAGGGGCGTTTTGTAAGCGGCAAGGCGTGATATATTTTTTGATGGCGAATATCATAAAATACAAAGTCTGAATTCAGGAACAGTTCGTAAAACTGTGGTAATTACATGCAAATTACCACAGAGACACAGAGGCACGGAGGAAGATTAAAATAATAAGGGCCATGTTTTCATTGTTTATTTTCTCTGTGTCTCAGTGACTCTGTGGTTGCAATAAGTTGTTCTTCAATTTAAATACGAAAGAATGAAAATCCAGGGAGGATTTTGAATGCCGTTAAGAGAAGAATTTGAAAGGACGGGGAACTGGCTCTTCAGGTGGCGCAGTTACCTGCCTTTTGTCATTTTCCCGGTCTTGTTCATGGCCCTGCGTGAGGGAGAAGTTTTAAGGCGGGTCTCAGGAGACACAGCGGAAAATCTCTGGGAGGCCTTTAGTGTCGTGGTATCTTTTCTCGGGTTGATCGTCCGCTGCGCTGTGGTTGGATTTACGCCGAGGGGGACATCAGGGAGAAACACTGCGGGTCAGAAGGCCAAGGTGCTGAATACGAGCGGATGGTATTCAACGGCGAGACATCCGCTTTACCTCGGGAATTTCCTGATCTTCCTCGGGTTGGCATTATTTATCCAGACGCTCTGGTTTGTAATATTCGCAGTTCTGTCCTATTGGCTTTATTATGAGAGGATCATGTTCGCGGAAGAAGAATTCCTGAGAGAAAAATTCGGCGATGACTATGTGAAATGGGCAGAGACAACGCCAGCGTTTTTTCCGCGCTTTAAAAACTGGCAGAAGCCTGATCTGCCTTTTTCTTTCAGGAACGTTCTTAAAAGAGAATACACCGGGTTGTTTGTGATAACCACAACCTTTCCGCTCCTTGACCTGGCGCGCTCCCTGATCTCTGAAGGCAAACCGGAGTTGAAGCCGGCGTGGATAATTTTTTTTGCTGCCGGATTGGTAATATATGTAATCCTGTTAATGCTGAGAAGGAAGACGAAGATATTAAATGTTGAAGGAAGATGAATTCAGTTAACAGTCACCGCTCAATGTGAACCGGTTTCCGTCTGCAACTTATTATTGCTCTCCCCGCCTGATTTTTTCAGGGCATAGTAAGCCGAAATAGACTGCAGTTTCTCAAGAATACTTTCTTCCGCAAGAGGCCCGGATGTCTCCGCGACAAGCGCGACGATCTGTTTGCGCAGAGGCCCAGCGTCTCCCTTGCCGAAAGGATGCACCCTGTTTGTCAGCACGATTATATAAGTTTCTGTAACAGGGTCTATCCAGATGGCTGTCCCTGTGTAGCCTGTGTGATAAAAGGAACCCATCGGCTGCAATTCACCGCGATTTGAGACAAACGGTGGACCAATATTCCAGCCGTATCCGCGCAGCGGCATTTTCCCGTCCGGCGATTGAGGCATCGTCATCTTTGCAACCGAATCAGGATTGAGAATATGAACGCCGTTTAAACTTCCTCCATTCAATATCATCCGCGCGAATATGGAAAGGTCATCAGCGGTGGAGAAAAGTCCCGCGTGTCCTGCCACGCCGCCTGAACAAAAGGCGACAGGGTCATGGACCTTTCCCCAGCGAAGTTTTTTCTTTTTTCCTTCCAGATACTCTGTTGGCGCGATGCGGCTGCGCAGGGAGCGGGATGGTTTGAAGAATGTTTCCTTCATTCCGAGAGGCTTAAAGATGTGTTCATCGCAGTATTTATCAAGCGGCTTTCCTGAGACCCTTTTAACGATCTCCGCGAGGACCTCAAAATTGATGTCGCTGTATGTGTAAAGCGTCCCCGGCTGATGTTCAGGTTTCTCCGCGATGATTTTTATAAGCGCTGTTTTATAACCGGTCCATTCGGGCGTAACAGGAAGATCAGCCCTCAGGCCTGAATAGTGAATGAGCAGATGGCCTATTGTAATTTCTTCCTTTCCGTTTGCCCCGAACTCTGGCCAATATTTGACGACAGGGTCGTCCAGATTTAATTTCCCGTTCTCCGCAAGCTGCATCACGGCGGTTGTTGTAGCAATAACCTTGGTGAGCGAGGCGAGGTCAAAGATGGTATCAGCGGCCATCGGCAGTTTTTCCGGTTTTACCGCGCGGTTTCCAAATGCTCCCCGGTAAATGACGTTCTCCTTATCGCCGATCAATATGACCGCGCCGGGGACCTGTCCTTTTGCGATTGCTTCATTGACAATGCCGGGGACCTGCTTTAACTGCTCTTCTTTTATATCCATTGCTGATGCACTGGATCTAAATCCATACCCCAAGAGGGCAACTGACATCAGAATGAGAATTGCACCTGAGAGAAGCCTGTTCAAAAATTTATCCTTTCCTTCTTCTTTTTTAAACCGTCCGGTGAATAAACATTATGGGGGTTCCAAAGCATCCATCCGTCAGAGCCGGCTTTTTCAGCGGCATCTATTTGGGCCCTGATCTCATAGCCCGTGAAATGCCTCCTGTCAAAGGCGTAATCTCTAAACGCCTGAAGCCACGGCCTGAAACGCTTCGGCGGAAGGCTGGTCCTCTCCAGCGCCCTTTTAAGTGAGAGATAAACTATCTCATAAGGATGGGCAACCGGATTTAAATATCCCGGGATGCCGTACTGAAAACCTGATGGATAAAGCATGGGCGATACGTAATCTACGATCTTCGAAATATCTTCGATCCTCTGTCCGATGTCCGTGTCATTAAGGTTCCAGCAGACGTAACCGAATATGTCCGCCGAAAGAAATACATTGTAAGGCGTGAGCCTCTTTTTTGCCTCCCGGAGAAACATCGAGATAGACATTGTCCTGTGCGCCTCGGTGTTCGGCACGGAAAATTCGAGTCCCGCAGCATCGGGAAAGCGCACATAGTCGAATTGTATCTCATCGAATCCAAGCTGCGCTGCCTCAATCGCGATGTTGATGTTATAGTCCCACACCTCTTCAGCGCAAGGGTCTACCCATGCAAGGTCTTCCCTGTCCAGCCATATATCTCCCCTGCGTGTTTTGACCGCGAGATCAGGCCTCGCCAGCGCAAGCAGGTTGTCTTTAAAAACCACAATACGGGCAATGGTGTATATGCCTTTTTCCTTCAGTGATTTCATGAGGCCTCTTATGTCTCTGACGGTTGTTATTTTCTGCGCCCCTATTTCAGACGCAAGAGGGACTGAACTTTTATAAGGGACCAAACCCCTGTCTCCTTTTACATCAATTACAAGAGTGTTAAGCTCGGTCTCTTCTATGAGTCCCAGCGCCGCGTTCCTCAGGTTCCTGTCCCCTATGCCGTAAACAGTGAGATAAAGCCCCTTCGGTTTAAAGGGTGTCAGCTTTACAATAAGAGGCGTGGTGATCAACGGTATATTTAACGGAAGTTCTTCCTTTAAATATCCGTGCGCCCTGACGGACAGACTGCTTCCCTCTGCCTTTACAAAAAAATCGCCGCTCTCATTCGTCAATGAGACTTCGCTGTTCAGCGTGATAATGGCGTCCTTTACGGGCTGCCCGGTGAATAGATCAACCACCTTCCCCGCAGTGTATCCCGAATGCGCCTGCAAGGGGAAGAAGACTATTGCAGATAAAATTATTATGAAGTTTCTAAACATGCTATATTTTATCACAGAACTAATACCCTGCTTTTCGCTTTGACGCGCTGCCTTTCAGCAGCATTTCAAACGTCCTGCCCCTGTCGTTATCGACCATGAGATAACGTGGCAGGGTCATGATGTTTTCGGAAATCGTCACATGCCGCCTCTCGATTGTAAAGGCCGCGATATATCCGGCTTCCCCTGCCTTGCGGACCAGTTCATCATCATAGATGCCGAAGGGCCATGCCAGCAGGTCCACATTGACGCCGAGTTCTTTCCCGATCTTGTCTTTTGGTTTATTAAACTGCATCTCCACGGATCTTTCATATTCGGCGGGGGCCATCTTCTTTTTATCTTTTTTGAAATTGGGATGCCAGTATGAATGCGACTGGATATCGATCAACCCCGATCTGTTCATCTCCCTGAGTTGTTCCCACGTCATCGCGTATGGAGCGTTTGATATCGCTGAGGGATAAATAAAAAGCGTCACCGGGATATTGTATTTTTTTATCAGGGGAAACATCTCAGTATAAACCGTTCTGTGCCCGTCATCCGCTGTGATCACCACGGACTTTGCAGGCAGCGGGGTTTTATTAACAAGGTATTCAAGAAGCTGCCTGAGCGGTATCACCGTGTAGCCGTTATCTTTGAGATATTTCAGATGGGACTCAAAAACAGGCGTGGTAACGGTCATGCTGTCAGCAACCGCCGGGCCGAAACGGTGGTAGAGCAGAATCGGCACGGAGACAGCGATTCCGCTTCCCGCCTTTGACTCTCCATTCGCCGGAGACAGGCATGAGAGGACAAGTGCGAGCAGGAGAAAGACCGGCAGACAACTTTTAGCACGGTAAATATTCATACGCTTATTATATCGGACTTTAGTTTAAACGGAATGGAGATTTTCCTTGTGAAAATTGTGCCGTATGTTATAATTATTGGACCTTAAACAAACAATTTAATCTTCACTTAATTTGCTATGCAAGACTTGGCAGGAAAACATAAACCACGCCTTGGAGAAATCCTCCTTGATTACGACCTGATAACACAGGAGCAGCTTGCAAAGGCGCTCGACAGGCAGATGCTGGCCGGGGGGCGGCTTGGATCGATCCTTGAGGAAATGGGATATGTGGGTGATGATATGCTCCTGAGCGTTTTGGGCAGGCAGCACGACCTCCCGTTCGTGAACCTGTTTGAGGCAACGGTCTCCCCCGATGTTTTGAGGCTTGTGCCGTTTGATCAGGTGAAGTCTTTGAAGATACTGCCTTTGAACAAATCCAACAATATCGTGTTCGTCGCTATGGTCGATCCTGATGACGCAACCGCCATACAGAGGATAGAGTCTTCTGTCGGCGGCGAGGTAAAGCCATATATTGTCCCACATCATCAGATGGACAAGGCGATAAGCCGGTTTGAAGAAGAGGGATACGGGAATGCTTATTTTGAAGGTGAGAAACTTAAACACGAAAAGGTATCCTTTGAGTCAAAGATCCCCGGCATATATACGCTGCTGAAACTCCTCGCTGATTTCAAGGCGACCGGCCTTCAACTTACCGCAGGAGCGTCTCCGTGTATGCGGGTCAATAATGAGTTGAGAAGGCTCTCAATGCCTAAGATCAGCGCGGGGCAGATGAGAGAATTCGCTTACGAGATCCTCAAGAGGGAGCAAATCGAGGAATTTGAAAAGAGAAAGGAACTGGACTTCGTGCTCCCGCTTGCCGGCACAGGCCGCTTCAGGATAAGTCTGTACAAGCAGAGGAATTCCATATCTCTTTCCGCCCGCCGGATGCTTGAGGGTATTCCTTCTTTAAAAGAACTGAACATCCCTGACTGGATAACTGATTATGCCATGAAGCCGCAGGGTTTGATCCTTGTTACCGGCTTATCAGGAGATGGCAAGGCCACAACACTGTCCGCGCTTGTCGACTTAATTAATTCAAACAGGAAATGTAATATCGTGACGCTTGAAGACCCGATCAAGTATCTGCATAAGCATAAATTGAGCAATGTGAACCAGAGAGAGATCGGCATTGACACGGAATCGTTCGCTGAGGGGCTGAAACATATTTTAAGACAGGCCCCGGATGTTATCGTGATAAGCGATTTGAGAGATACCGAGAGCATTGCCGCCGCCCTCATTGCCGCTGAAACCGGACACCTCGTCATCGGCGCTATGACCTCCCTGAATACAACCTCGGCGATTGACAGGATACTCAATATCTTCCCCCAAAACCGTCAGCCCCAGATAAAGATGCAGCTTGCGGACACCTTGCTGCTCGTATTGGCGCAGAGGCTCATTCCCAGAAAAGGAGATGACGGCAAGGTGCTCGCGTTTGAAAAACTGGCAGGGTCTTCGAGGGTCAGAAATTTGATCAGGGACGGGAAGATCATTAATATCAGATCGCTTATGCAGGTTGCTTCGGAAGATATGCTGTCCATTGACCGCAGCATCGCCAAGTTATGTCTTGAAGGCAGGATCAGGTTTGAGGACGGTCTGGAGTTTGCCGACACCCCGTCATATTTTCAGGATTTGATCAGAACCGGAAGCGCATAAAACTACAAAGCCACCGAGGGGAATCGAACCCCTAACCTGCGCATTACGAATGCGCCGCTCTGCCATTTGAGCCACGGTGGCAAATTCAATTAATATCTTTAATTTGAAATTCTGTAGGGGCGGGTTTAAAACCCGCCCCTACTTCACAGGCTTCACCACGAATTGTTTTATATAATACACTACAATCCAACCGCTTTCCAGTGGGTTATCCCTCTTAGCGCTATGTTAAATACAGATAGCTCTGACAAACAAAGAAGGACAAGCATGGCGCTTGCCCTTCTTACAATCTTACAATTAAAATTTAAAATAACCTTTAACTACTACTACTGCCTTCGGAGATTCTCTCCTCTTCTTCCTGGCGGGTTTTGCAATCTATGCACAATGTTGTGACAGGTCTTGCCTCAAGTCTCTTTATGCCGATCTCATTGCCGCATTCTTCGCATATGCCGTAAGCTCCGCTCTCCATCCTTTCGATGGTTTCTTCGATCTTCTTCAGGAGCATGCGTTCACGGTCCCTCAATCTGAGAATGAAGTTCCTGTCGGTTTCCGCGGTCGCCTGGTCTCCCATGTCAGGGAAGTTAAGTTCTGAGGGGAGGGTATTGAGTGTTTCCTCCGCTTCTTTCAGCAATAAATCTCTCTGAGATAAAAGTTTCTGTTTGATGTCCTGTATTAGATTTTCTCTTGGTGTCATACTTGCTTGTTTCTCCGTTGCTTTAGTCTTTGCTTTCATCGCCACAGCCGGGGCCTTCTTTTTCGGTTCGGATTTTTTCGGTTTTTGTACCTTGGATTTTTTTACGGGTTTGGCCTGTTTCACTGTCTTTTTCTTAACTGCTATTTTTTTCTTTGGCATGTTGGTTATCCTCGGTAAAAAATTTTCTTATTTTAAATAAACAGTAAATTAACAGATTCCCATCTATTAAGTCAAACCCCTTTCGGACAACACAATGCCTTGACAAAGTGTCATTGTTTACTTTAATTTAACACATCAAAACCAAATACTCACAACGTGCTATTCGGAATTCGCGCATGAATCCTTTAATAATACCTCCGCCCCTCCTTTCCGTCGAAGACCTCAACATATCTTTTATTATCGATGATAAGCCCCTGAAGACAGTTGACAGCGTCAGTTTTAAAGTTGATGAAAAAGATTTTTTTGCCATTGTCGGGGAAAGCGGCAGCGGCAAGACGCTCACCGCCCTTTCAATAATGAAGCTCCTGCCTTCAAACGCGGTTTATTCAGGCAGGATATTTTTTAACGGCGAAGACCTGCTCACCAAGAGCAATGACGCCTTGCGGAAGATCCGGGGCGGGAATATTTCGATGGTCTTTCAGGAGCCGATGACCTCCCTTAATCCTGTCTTTACCGTTGGGAGCCAGATCGCCGAGGTGCTTTTGACCCACCGGGACATTACAAAAAAGGACGCGATGGACAAAGCTGTCGAACTTCTCAAAAGCGTGAGGATACCCTCGCCTGAATTACGGGTAAGAGAATACCCGCATCAGATGAGCGGCGGGATGAGGCAGAGGGTAATGATAGCGATGGCAATAGCGTGTAATCCTTCGCTGCTGATCGCGGATGAGCCTACCACAGCCCTTGATGTTACCATTCAGGCCCAGATCCTCGAATTGCTTGGAAGCCTCAAAGAAAAGAACAAGATGTCGGTGCTCCTGATAACGCATGACCTCGGCATAGTCGCGGAATGGGCGCGGCGGGTTGAGGTAATGTATGCGGGCAGGATAGTTGAAAAGTCGCCTGTCAATGATATCTTCAACAATCCCCGGCATCCGTATACAATCGGCCTGCTTGAATCATTGCCAAGGAGCAAAGGTGAGAAGCTGATACCGATTCCCGGCCAGGTCCCGAAATTAAGCGAACTGCCTTCCGGGTGTAAATTCACAACACGGTGCCGTTATGTCATAAAGGAATGTCATTTAAAAGAGCCTGACCTTCTGCCTGTCGGCAAGGAGCATTTCAGCAGATGCATCAGGGCGATGGAGATATGAGGGTTTTCCGATTACAGTTTTTTCTGTCATGCTGAACTTGTTTCAGCATCTAATGGGAATAAATACGAGACCCTGAAACGAGTTCAGGGTGACAAAATGCTTATTACTTACGATTAAACATGAAAGAACTATTAAAAATTGAAAACATAAAAAAATATTTTCCGGTGAAGGAGGACCATTTCCTGAAAGCCGTTGACGATGTCAGCTTCTCTGTTAATGAGGCGGAGGTCTTCGGGCTTGTCGGGGAGAGCGGCTGCGGAAAATCGACACTCGGGAAATTGGCCCTGAAATTGATCGGGCCTACCGCCGGTAAAATTCTTTTTGACGGCATCGACATTTTACAGGCGAAGGGACAGGAGCTTTCAAAGATCAGGAGAGGGCTTCAGATAATATTTCAGGACCCGCTTGCCTCGCTTAATCCGAGGATGAGAATACTTGACGCTGTCGGCGAAGGACTTATTGTAAATAATATCGTGAGCGGGGGGGAAGTTAAGGACAGGGTCGCGCAACTCCTTGAAAAGGTCGGGCTCGGGGCTGATTCCCTCTTTAAATATCCGCACGAATTCAGCGGAGGGCAAAGGCAGAGGATCTGCATTGCGAGGGCCCTGGCGGTCAATCCGAAGATGATAGTGGCGGATGAACCGCTTTCCGCTCTTGACGTATCGATCCAGGCGCAGATGATAAATCTTCTTGAGGGCCTTCAGAAAGATTCAGGATTGGCCTTTTTATTTATCAGCCATAATCTTCCCGCTATAGAGCATTTCAGCGACAGAGTTGCCGTGATGTACTTAGGAAAGATAGTGGAGATGTCAGGGACCGATGAGCTTTTAAAAGACCCGATGCATCCCTATACCGAGGCCCTCTTATCGGCTGTGCCGAAGCCTGAGGTCGGGGGGAAAGTCGAGAGGATCATCCTTGAAGGCGATGTGCCCAGTCCGGTGCATATACCGCCGGGATGTCCATTTCATCCGAGGTGCCACAAGAGATTTGGACCTTGTGATACCATAGTTCCTGTTTATAAGGAAGCAAAGAAGGACAGATGGGTGTCGTGCCATTTGTGGTAACAAAAAAAGTAACGGGTAACGACTGTCACCCTGAACTTGTTTCAGGGTCTGTTAAAGAGATGCCGAAACAAGTTCGGCATGACACTTCCGGGATAATAACATACATAGAGGAGGGAACATGCTGCTTGGGGTAAACGTTGATCATGTAGCAACTGTCAGAGAGGCGAGGAAAGATATTGAGCCTGATCCTGTGAAAGCTGCTGCGCTTGCGATTTCAGGGGGCGCGGACGGGATCACTATTCATCTTCGCGAGGACAGAAGACATATTCAGGACAGGGACCTGAAGCTGATGAGGAAACTGGTGTCATCGGTAGAGTTAAATCTTGAAATGGCTGCCACGGGTGAAATGGTAAGCATCGCTTTAAAGGTCAGGCCCGACATGGTCACACTCGTGCCTGAAAAAAGGGCGGAGCTTACAACCGAAGGCGGGCTTGATCTGAAAAAGGGCGGGAAGAAAATAAAGAAGGCGATTGACGCGATACAGGGCAAAGGCATCCCGGTAAGTCTTTTCATCGATCCATCAAGCACCGACATTGAAACGTCAAAAAAGCTCGGCGCGACGATGGTAGAGATACACACCGGCCTTTATTCAAACGCTAAAGGTAAAAAGCAGATGACGGAATTGAAGAGGGTCCAGAAGGCTGTGAAAAGCGCGCTCGACATCGGACTGCTCGTCAACGCAGGGCATGGCTTAAATTATACAAACGTAAAAAAGATCGCCGCCATCAAAGGCTTGCGCGGCCTGTACATCGGCCACAGCATTGTAGCCATGTCGGTCTACACAGGAATGGAAAAGGCAGTAAGCGAGATGAAAAGATTGATAAGCGGATAGAGGTTTTATAGAAAAAGGAAAATTATTAATATAAAATAAAGGTCATAGAGGAGGTGACTAAAATGAGAGCTATTGCAAATGTTGTTTTAGATAAAGCAGAAGAAGATGTATTAACAAAGATGGTTGAAGCAGGACTTTTCCCAAGCAAAGATGAAGCAGCAAGGGCTGCGATTATTAAGTATGCGTCAGACCTCGGGATTTTCAGTCCCGATATGTTGTGGAAGAAAATAGTCCGGAATAAAAGAAGAAGAGTTACGCCGGAACAGTTAAAAAAAGACCTTAAGGCCATTGAGAATGAGACTTAGGGTATTTCTCGTAGGTTTTAATCAATAGAGTCCCTATGTCATTCCCGCGAAGGCGGGAATCCAGTTTTTTATCACACCAAACAACTCCTTTTTTGCTATAATTCTTCATGTCAAAAGACTCCCCCAAATATGGCCCTGACAACCCGCATCCATTAAGCGCCCGAAAGACAGAGCTTGTTTGGGAGGGGAAGTATGACGAGTACGGTAACAGGCGTGAGGTGGACATCGCCGGATCTGTAATAATGCTAAATTATTATTAAAGGAGTAATTATGCCGGAGATAAGCAGGTTTTTTGGAATTGTCATAGCGATGTTCTTTGATGATCACAATCCTCCCCATTTCCACGTAAGATACGGCAGCTATTCCGCTTCCATAAGAATTGAAGACTTCGCAGTACTGGAAGGATATCTGCCGCCAAGGGCATTGGGACTTGTTATGGAATGGGCTGAAATCCATAAAGATGAACTTAAAAGAGATTGGGAATTGGCAAGAGCGAAAGAGCCTTTATTTCAGATCGAACCCCTAAAGTAAGGAGGAATTCTATGTACTATGATGTTATAGAAGCAAGGCATATTGAAGGATACAAGCTGGAGCTTATATTTGAAAACGATAAAAGAGGCGTCGTTGACTTGCAGACATATACAAAGAAAGGCGGGGTATTCAGCCGCTTCTCCGAGATAGAATATTTCAAACAGTTTTATGTCAACAGAGAAATCGGAACACTGTGCTGGCCTGATGGTGTGGATATTGCGCCTGAGACGCTCTATCACGAGGCAACAGGGGAACCACTTCCGTCATGGGTCACGCCGGAAAAAGCGGTGGTTTGATAATCAGTAATTTTAACGCAGAATTTTATGTCTAAGCAAGAATCCAAATACGGCCCCGACAACCCGCATCCATTGAGCACGAGAAAGACAGAGCTTGTCTGGGAGGGGAAGTATGACGAGTACGGCAACAGGCGTGAGGTGGACATTGCCGGATGCGCCATGCCGATGCAGAAAGTTGAATTAGATTGTCAATGTCAGAAAAATAGTGAAATAAATCCAAACAATATTCTGTATGAATTCGGAAATCTCAGAAATAAATGCGTAGCGTTAAGGAATATCTTTCTTCCTGACAACATTTGGAACGATTTCCACAAAGTGCACTTATTTAGTGATAATGCCTCACATTGCTCTATATTATTATTGGCTTTTGAGCGTGGTCATCTGAAAAAGATTACATCTCCTATCCATAAATATTTTTTAAAAGAAGGCAAACCGATAATTAATCTAAATTCAAACTATATAAAAGATCTCCAAGAGCATTGGATGGAACAAAAAAATGAATGTGAACGCCATAAAAAGGCAAAGATATTTCAGGGGAAGTTGGTTGAACTTCAGATTGCTGAATGGTTAGAACAACAAGGATGGAATATAACAAATCTTGAAGCAAAAGGCGGAGAACACGATATTGAGTGCACTGACCCTTACGATATAAATACAGCGATACAAGTAAAGTTCATTGGGCAAAAAAAAGATGAAGATGAGTTCTTAATATCTGCAAGTACTGGAACATTCAGTAGCTACCCTCTTTACACGGGGATTAACATTGTTTTGCTCAGAGTATATGAATCAGCTATTACATTGCAATCGTCTAATAAGAAAAAAATTGCAATCATTATCATTTCTGAGATGCTTTGGCCATTTGTGAAAATCCCTATAATTGAAAATTGGATAGATTGGAAGTCTCCACGTTTCTATGAAAATGAAAACGACTGGGAAGAATTGCTAAGAAAAGAAGAAAAAGAATATTTTACTATTAAAAACAACTTGTCTAACGCCATACACACACTCGATGAATTATGGATAGTAACAAGGCAAGAGGGGTTTAATTATTTGATACAGAGAAGAATTCCAATAGGATGATCTACTTTAATTTTTAAATCAGATTTTGTTATGAGTTGTAATTTTTAATACACTGTAGAAAAACAGCATGGAGAGTAAATGTCTGGTAATAATTCCAAATACGGCACTGACAACCCTCACCCATTAAGCGCTCGTAAGACGGAGCTTGTGTGGGAAGGGAAGTATGACGAGTACGGCAACAGGCGCGAGGTGGACATTGCCGGATGCGCCATGCCGATGCAGAAGATCGAGACCATCGACGAACCCGCCAGCCGTTTAAGCCAGACAGGTTTGTTTGACGCGCAGAAGGCGCACAAAGACGACTTCCGCAATAGGCTCATCTGGGGCGATAATAAGCTCGTTATGGCAAGCCTGCTCAAAGACTTCAAAGGCAAGATTGACCTCATTTACATAGACCCGCCGTTTGATGTTGGGGCGGATTTCACGATGAATGTTCCGGTCGGAGATAGCAAGGAAACCATCGGCAAAGATCAATCAACGCTTGAGATGGTTGCATATCGGGATATGTGGGGTAAAGGAACGGACTCTTATCTTCACATGATGTATGAACGGCTCACGATCATGAGAGAGTTGCTGAGTGAGACAGGGAGTATTTATGTGCATGTTGGACCAACTGTTAGTCATCTTGTTCGTAGTATATTAGAAGATATTTTTGGGGTGCAAAATTTTATAAATGAAATTATCTGGCGTAGAGCTTTCGCTCATAACGATCCTTCACGTTGCGGTTCAATTCATGATACGATTTTTCTTCTTTCTAAAAATGAAACTCGCACATGGAATAAAGTATTTCAGAAACCAAATACAGATTACATAAATATGTTTTTTGATCAATACGATGAAAAGAAAAAAGAAAGATATGCAAGACTTCCTTTAGATGCACCGAAACATGGCAATGGTGGAAACTTGCTTTATGAATGGAAAGGAGTTTGGCCAGCCGCAAACCGTACTTGGGCATATACGAAAGATAAGATGGAGGAATTCGATCAAGCTGGGAGAATTCACTATCCAAAGTCTGGTGTGCCACGATTAAAACGATACGAAAGCGAGTATGATGGAACAGTTCTGCAAGACATTTGGACGGACATTAACAAGATTCACAACCAGTCAATAGAACTTCTAGGATATTCAACCCAAAAACCCGAAGCTCTTCTTGAGCGTATCATTAAAGCCTCGTCCAACGAAGGCGATCTTGTTGCCGACTTTTTTTGCGGAAGTGGAACAACCGGAGCAGTGGCAGAAAAACTTGGACGGCGATGGATTATGTCTGACCTCGGAAGGTTCGCCATCCACACAACCCGCAAGCGGATGATTGAGCTTCAGCGCAAACTTTACGAAGAAGACAAACCATATCGCGCATTTGACGTCTATAACCTCGGCAGATATGAGCGTCAGTGGTGGCAGAAGGAAAGATTAAAGGGCGCTGATGATGAGCATCGCAAGGTCGTGCTTGAATTCTACAGGGCGGAGGTATTGCAAAACTCAAGCTCCCCGCTCATTCACGGCAGAAAAAGCTCCGCCCTCTGTCACGTTAACAGCATTGACGGGCTCTTTACACGGGATGAACTGAAGGCGGTTGCAAAGGCTGCGAAAGAGGCAGGCGCAAAGGAGCTTCACTGCCTTGCGTGGGAATTCGAAATGGACTTGAGGCTTGTCTGTCATGAGATTGAACATGCCGACGGCGTTAAGATAAAGCTCATTCCCATCCCCCGTGAGATTATGGAGAAGAACAGAACCACGCCGCCGCCGTTTCTTGAGGTGGCAGTGCTTGAGGCAGAGGTTGTTTATAAAAAAGAGAAAGGGAAGAAAGCTGTTGACATCAAACTCACCAAGTTTGTCCCATCGCTTGCAGAAGTCCCAAGCAAGGAACTTGAAGCCCTGAAAGAAAGAGCGATAAAGAGTGGCTTTGATTTCATAGATTTCTGGGCAGTGGACTTTGACTATCAGGACGGGCAACCGTTTGAACACCACTGGCAGGCATACCGCACAAGAAAAGACCGCTCGCTTCCGACAGTATCCAATCACGAATTCGACAAATATCCAAAGAAGGGTAAATACACCGTATGTGTTAAAGTGGTTGATATATTCGGGTGTGATACGAGTATAACGCTGGAAGTAGAGATATGAGGGGAGATATGAATATTTATTTCGAGGTCAAGTCTGTTTTAGGTAAAATAATAAGAACAACCGGCAGTCACTGGGAACTGATAACGAAACTGAAACATCCTGAAATTGAAGGAAAGGATTCCGAGGTTAAGCAGTGTCTTTCTGAACCTTCTGAAATCAGAAGAAGCTCGGAAGACCGGGATGTTTACCTGTATTATTTTCCTTATGAGAAATATTACCTATGTGTTGTTGCAAGACATTTAAATGGCAATGGCTTTATAATAACAGCATATATAACAGACAGGATAAAAGAAGGAGAAACCGTATGGAAAAGATAACCATAACATTTGATAAAGTCGGTAATACGCTTGATGTGTGGTTTGAAAAACCAAGACCCTGCATTAATGAGGAAGTAGGGAACGGCGTTATTGTCAAGAAAGATGAGCATGGAGAAATAATCGGCTTTGAAAAAATCAATTATCTAAAAAAGGACAATCCCGAAGAAGTCAATTCCATACCTTTAGAAGTTGTTATTGTTTAAATAACAAATGACAAGCCCTATCATAAATCTCTCCGCCCTTGAGCCATTATACCTTCCCCACGAAATGCCGACACACCATCGTGTCAGGGCCAAGAAAGAGGGCGAGCCTGCCGAACTTGTAAAAGGAAGAAGGCCGAGCGATATTGTTATAGCACAAAATCTCCGCCATTATGTTACTGAATGGAGAGATACGGATTACGCCGGAGCGTCGGATACCACGCGGGAACTTCTTTATCACTGGTTCGACAGAGACCACACGATTAAAAACAGCGAGGGGGACTTTATACCTTTCAGATATTATTTCTGCCAGAGAGAGGCGCTTGAGACTTTTATTTTTTTAAGAGAAGTGCGTGGGCTTGATACGCTCTCAGGAATAGTTTCCGAGTTCGGAGGAGATAACAGAGAGATTGCCGCATTAGGCATAGACCCAGAAGAAGACCTCTGGGCCAAATATGCCTTTAAGGTAGCTACAGGAGCAGGCAAGACAAAGATAATGAGCCTTGCTATTGTGTGGAGTTACTTTCACGCCCTCAGAGAATCCTATTCCCCAATGGCAAAGCATTTCGTTGTGGTTGCGCCCAACCTTACTGTCTTTGAAAGGCTGAAAGAGGATTTCGGCGACGGCGCGATATTCGACAGAGACCCGCTGATACCGATTGCATGGAGAGGGGACTGGAATTTATCAGTAGTGCTTCAGGACGATGCAACCGGCGCAGTCACTAGCGGAACTTTATATCTGACAAACATCCATCGTCTATATGAAACAGGCAAAAGGCAGAGGAAAAAAGACGCCGAGACCTACGACTGGATGGGGCCTGCCGTATCAAAGGCAAAGGCCCTTGATACAGGCGAAGCGCTCAGGGAACGTATAACTTCTCATAAGCGCATCATGGTCCTCAATGACGAAGCGCACCATGTCTGGGACCCTGATTCTGCATGGAACGAGGCGATAACCTACCTAAACGATACAATCAGGAAAAGAGGAGGGGAAGGCATTGTCGCCCATCTCGATTTTTCCGCTACTCCTAAAGACAACAAGGGGAATATTTTCAAACATGTTATATGCGACGCTCCTCTTGGTGAGGCGGTAGACGCAGGGATAGTTAAGTCGCCTATCATCGGCAGAGGTGAGAAGCTTATTGAGCAGACGAGCGATGACGACTCAATTAAGTATCAGCAACATTTAATGATAGGATATTCCCGCTGGCTTGTATCTAAAGAGGAATGGGAAAAAAGCGGCAAGAAAGCGCTCCTCTTTGTCATGACAGAAGACACAGAATCTGCAAGCCAAATTGCGAACAGATTGAATACCGATTCCCTTTATAAAGAACTTAACGGCAAGACGATCAACCTCCACACACGGCTTAAAGGCAAACTCAAGAAACGGGGCAAAGGCGAAAAGGTCTACTATGAATTCATTGAGGATGAAAAAGAGATCAGCGATGAAGATTTAAAGGAATTGAGAAAGCTGTCAAGAGAACTTGATTCCAATAAAAGCCCTTATCTCTGCATTGTATCCGTCTTAATGCTGCGGGAAGGCTGGGATGTGAAGAACGTAACAACCATTGTCCCGCTTCGTCCATACAGTTCCAAGGCAAACATCTTGCCTGAACAGACACTCGGTAGAGGTCTCAGGCGCATGACGCCGCCGGGACAGGCTGCGGAGGTTGTAACCGTCGTTGAACACAAGGCATTTGTAAATCTCTATAAAGATCAGTTAAGCCAGGAAGGGCTGCCGATTGAGGTTGTTGATATAAACAAAGTTCCAAAGACAACGGTAACAATATATCCCGACAAGACTAAGGATTTCGACAAACTCGATATTCTCATCCCCTCTCTAAGCGCAGGGTACAAAAGGTCTCCCAAACTTGAGAATATTACAATTGAGGATATCAAAAAGTCTTTCTCAAGATTTTCACCTTTGCCCATCGGAGAAATAAGAAAGACAGAGATTGATTACGAGGGAAGACATCTGTTTACAAATGAGATTATTGAGAAGATGAAAGTACAGCTTCCGTTACTTGAGAGCGGCGTTGGAGCGATTTCATTCTATTGCAAAGAACTTGAAGCGCAAACACGATTAACCGGTCTGCACAGCACATTAGCTCCCTTGATACAGACCTTTCTTGAAGAGATATTGTTTGAGAAAAAGGTCGGCATATTCGATGACTCGCTCATCAGCCGTCTTTCAGACGCGGATGTGCGGGAACATATAAGGGCAACGTTTGTTCCTTTGATTCTTTCCAGGACTACTTATATTGAAGATCGCCTTCAGCAGTATGAACCCGTATCTGTCTGTAACTGGAAGCCTTTTCAGGTGACACATTCAGAGACACGCCCAACGCTTCCTGCAGAAAATACTCCGTTCAATCTTGTCCCTTGCAATAGAGAATTTGAAGTTGCGATGACAACATTCTTAAATCGTGCATCTGATGTACAGTCCTTCTGTAAAAATGCAGGGCCTCAGTCGCTAAGGATAGATTACCTGTCAGGATCTGGAAGGCTTTCATTCTACACCCCTGATTTCATTGTTAGTAAGAAAGACGGGAATTATCTGCTTGTAGAAACGAAAGGACGTGAAGATATTGACGTTCCATTGAAAGCAACTGCTGCTGTTTCCTGGTGCAAGGCAGCATCATCTCCAAAAGTGAAATGGCAATATCTTTATGTGCCACAGGCAGTATTCAGCGGCTTTACTTCTAACAAAACAGAAGATTTGGTAAGGACATGTGCGCCATCTTTACAAGAACTAATAAGGGAAAGGGCCCAACCACAATTGTCCTTACCGCTGGGTGAATATATTGAGGGAAAAATTACCGGCATTGAAGAATTTATCAACGCAACACATCTTGATAAGTTGCCGTCGCGTTATAAAAAATCCATAGAACAGGCAATAGCAGTATTCCAATTTTTTGAGAAGAAGGAAGGCATGTCATTCGCTCCTGTATTTACTGCACTTCTCGGGCCGATTGATGAATCAGCCAAAGGACTTATAACTGATTTATTGCTGCCATTACTTCCGGCTATCCCTGCTGAACAGAAAAACTTTTTCGCCCCATATTATGGAAGCCTTAACAAAGGTACTACTGACTGGCTGAGAGCTAATGCCAGAAATCTTGAAAAGACGCTGGTTTTTAAAAATGGACTTATGCCGATAGGGCTTCTGAAATTCTGTCTCGAATATTCTCAGGGCGACTATGACATCGGAGGCGTCTTTGATGCGGCAAAACAGAGTTTCTTCCGATTCGGCAAAGAAGGTTTATATGGCACTGTGAAAGATATATATGATTTCAGGAACACCTACATTGCACATCAGGAGAAAGAGTTGACCGACATTGATACAGCGAGAGAAGGGCTAATGAAATGGATTAGAGGATTGTATCAGATTTACTTTGCGCATCATTGATAAAATAATGGAGCTATAATGATCTACGGCATCGGCATAGACCTTGTGAAGATTGAACGAATGAAGGAGGCCCATGAAAAATGGGGCATGAATTTTTTTAAGAAATTTCTTACAGAGAACGAGATCGCATATTGCTTTGATAAAAAAGACCCTTATCTTTCCGCGAGCGTGAGGTTTGCGGCGAAAGAGGCGCTTGTCAAGGCGATAGGGTCGGAGGTCTTTGTCAATCTGAAAGACGTTGAGATCATGAATGACGAAAAGGGCAAGCCTTCAATCAAAGTCCACGGCGGGCTTGAGAGCTTTTTCAAAGACAAAGGGATCATGCATTGCCACCTGTCACTGAGCCATGAGAAGGAATTCGGGATTGCCTGTGTGGTGCTGGAAGTAAACAGCCTATAGCGGTCAGCTTTCAGCTAATGGCAAGGGGCGCATAATCACCTTCCATCCGGCGGATTAACAGTCCCCTCACTTGCTGAATGCTGCGAGATAGTCCTTTTCCTCAGGGCTGGCTCCTATGAACTCTTTACAATCAGGCGGCTCTCGCAATATCCCTGTAATGTACAATTGTGTGGTCCTGTCAATTTTGCGGACTTTGTTTATGCAATAAATTAAAGAAATGATCAGCCCTGTAAATCCTGCCGCTGCATCCAGTCCCTTTATTCCTGACGACAGCGAAATTATATGGCCTGACGCGGCGCTGATAAAAAGGACGATGACAGGCAGGACATAGGTGAGCAGATATATTTTTATGTGCGTCTTTTTATCGAGCCCCAGCAAAACTGTGTCGCCTCTTTCAGCGCCAAAAGGATTCAGCACCTTCATGATCATCCCTGTTCCGCCTTTGCCGCATATGCCCGCCTGGGCCTTGCCGCATTCATTGCAGGATTTGCTCTTGTTTATAATGACCGTTGCCCCTGCGCCTTCCGTAGTAAGGACAGTGCCGGTTTCGAGTCCGCTTATTTCCCCTTGCGCTATCATGTTCTTATCTTATCCCGGTCAAATCCCGTTTACTATGACCCAGATCATGATTGAAATTGATAATTAAACAGCGGTATCTTATACTGGTCATAATTGGACATATAATGCAGGAGCAGGGTGCTCACGCCCTTACCAACAAAGAAACTATGAGGCAATAATATGCTGAAAGTCGTTACCGCACAAGAGATGCAGCAAATAGACCGGATTACCATTGATAGATTCGGCGTCGCAGGCACGGTCCTTATGGAGAGGGCAGGGCTTGCGGTTGTATCGAGGATTAATGAACTGTTTTACCAGAAGACAGAAGACAGAAGACAGAAGACAGAGATGCAACAGAGAAAAATTCTTGTGCTTTGCGGCGGAGGGAACAACGGGGGGGACGGATTTGTTGCCGCAAGAATATTGCACGATCAGGGAAGGGATGTTGAGGTGTTTTCCTTTGCGAAGCCGCAGGATTTAAAAGGCGATGCAAATACAAATTATGATGCGGCAGTTAAATTCGGCGTAAAAATATATCCTGCAAATAAATTTCTTGCTCGTCACTCGTCACTCGTCACTCGTCACTGTCTTATAGTTGATGCGCTTCTTGGCACGGGATTAAATAAGGATGTCCTGCCTCCTTTCTCACAAATAATAGAAAAGGTCAACAGGCTGTCATCACCGGTTGTGTCCGTTGATATCCCTTCCGGCGTTTCTTCTGACACGGGACAGATTATGGGCTGTGCGATCAAGGCGCATTATACTGTAACATTCGGGCTTCCCAAGAGAGGTCATCTCCTTTATCCCGGAGCTGAATATACGGGGAAGTTGTTTATAGAAGATATAGGTTTCCCAAAACAATTATTAGTATCAGAGAAGATCAGGGTCAATCTGCCGCAGAGAGAGGATGCAATTTCTCTTTTACCTGAAAGGCCAGGATACTCTCACAAAGGCACGTACGGTCATGTCCTGTTACTGGCCGGGTCAAAAGGGAAGACCGGCGCGGCGCTTATGGCGGCAAAGGCTTGTTTAAGGACAGGCGCGGGCCTTGTGACAATCGGGATTCCCGATACACTCGTTAATGCTTTTCAGTCGAGGGTGACTGAGGAAATGCTTTTACCCCTTGCGGACAAAGGCAACGGCACACTTTCATATAAGTCATCTGATGCGGTCCTGGAATTTCTAAAGAAGCGGGCAAACGTCCTTGCGATAGGCCCCGGGCTTTCAGCAGATGATGAGATATCAAGGCTTGTCGCGATGCTGATTGCCGGATCAAGAGTCCCAATTGTTATTGACGCTGACGGGTTGAATGCGCTAACAGGCAGGACCGGTGTTTTAAAGAAAGCGAAGTCGCCGGTAATTCTCACTCCTCATTCCGGCGAGATGGCGAGGCTGCTACAGAAGTCAGAAGTAAGAAGCCAGAAGTCAGAAGAAAACATCCGGGCCTCAATAGAGAAAGACCGGATTAACACAGCCTTATTATTTTCTAAACAAACAAAAATATATCTTATCCTCAAAGGCGCACCAACCATTATTGCTGCACCTGATGGGAATGCTTTTATTAATCCGACCGGCAATCCCGGAATGGCGACCGCGGGGACAGGAGATGTGCTTACAGGAATGATCTCTGCTTTTCTTGCTCAAAGATTGACTCCTCAAAGCGCTTCAATCCTCGGCGTATATATCCATGGATTATTAGGCGACATTGTTGCTGCAGAAAAGGGCGAACATTCTCTCATTGCATCGGATATAATAAGTGCGGTACCGAAGGTTTTCAGATCAATACTTAATAGATGATTTAGATAATTGCGTAATCTGAAATATGGAACTGCTTATTCAGCCGCCAAATATTAATTCACCTTCTTCATTAAATATCAGGGCATTTTTTACAACTAGGATATTTGCGAACGGTAACATAACTGACTCCGTGGCTGAAGAACTCGATATTCCCAGGGACAATATTTATATGCCGGTCCAGAAGCATACTAACAAAATACATGTGCTCAACTCTGATAGGGAACCGGCAGTTGCCGATGCGGTGATTACTGACATGAAAGGAATATTAATCGGGATCCAGGTTGCTGACTGCGTGCCAATTCTTCTATATGATAAAAATAAAAAAATCATCGGCGCTGTTCACGCAGGCTGGAGAGGGACGGCAAAGCAGATTTTAAAGGGGACCATAGCCGCCATGACGGAGAACTTCCATTGCTCCGCAAAAGATATATCAATCGCCATAGGCCCGAGCATCAGGCAATGCTGTTATGAGGTTGGAGATGAAGTGAAAGAAGATGTATGCAAAGTAACCGGAGAAGGGAATTATTATCTAAGAAAGAACGGCAGATATTTTATCGACATTGCAGCCGCCAATAAAATTCAGGCCCTGTCAATGGGTATCCCGGAGCAGAATGTCTGGCAGTCCAACGAATGCACATTTTGCAATCCTGAGAGGTTCCATTCTTACAGATATGCGAAAGACCATGCTGGTCGGCAGGGCGGGTTTATCGGAATGTGGTAAGATAAACAAGTGAAATTAACTTAAATCGGAGGGATGATGCTCAAGGCAAAAGACATTATGACGAAGGACGTGATCACCGTAAAACCCGAAGCTACAGTGGAAGAGCTTGCAAGGTTGTTTATGAATAATAAAATCAGCGGCGTGCCTGTAACTGATGAAAATAAAATCCTTATCGGTATTGTTACGGAGAACGACCTCATAAGTCAGAATAAGCGTCTGCATATTCCGACGGTCATCAGGCTTTTTGATGCCTTCATCCTTCTGGGCTCCGGCAGGATCGAGGATGAGATCAGGAAGATGGCGGCAACCACTGTTGACGAGATCTGCGCCAGGAAAGTTGTATCAATAACGGAAGAAACAACTGTAGAGGAAATTGCGACAATAATGGCTGAACAGCACATTCACCTTCTTCCGGTGCTCAGAGGCAATACTGTAGTTGGAATAATAGGTAAAGCCGACATGGTCAGAGCCATGACTTTATGAAGCTTGTAAGTAAGAGCGATGCAGATACAAAAGATGTTGGCTTCAAAATCGGGAAAAAACTGAAACCCGGAGACGTCGTTTGTATGTATGGTGAGCTTGGTTCGGGGAAAACAACCATGGTCAAGGGCATTGCTTCCGCCTTTGGGATTAAAGAGCGGGATATTACCAGCGCGAGTTTTACCATTATCGCGGAGTATGACGCGAGTGTACCTTTTTATCATATTGACCTTTACAGAGTCACCCCTGAAGGCGCGCAGGAGCTTGGGTTACATGAATATCCCGGCACAGACGGCATAGCTGTTATTGAATGGGCTGAAAGGGCAGGGGAAGATATTCCTGAGAAAAGCATCAGGATAAAGCTGGCCCATATCGATGATAACCTGCGTGAGATCGAAATAGAGGGAATTGAAATATGAAGAATATCGGCATCATTGCAAAAAGAGGCGAGCCTGAGGCAGTAAAAGCCGTTAAGGATTTTCTGAAGCGGTTAAAAGGGCAAGGGTTTAAATTTTTCATTGAGAGCGATGTGGCGGCGTTTCTGAAAGTTAAGGGCCATCCGAGAAAAAAGATCCCGTCAATGTCGGACATCATCATTGTCTTTGGCGGCGACGGCACGCTGTTGAGCATTGCGAGGCTTGTCGGGAACCTCGGTGTCCCTATACTCGGAGTGAATCTCGGCGGACTTGGTTTTATCACTGAGATCGGCAGGGACGAGGTTGAAAAAGAAATAGACAAGGTCCTTTCGGGCCAATGCGCTTTCGAGGAGAGGATCATGCTTTTGGCCGACGTGTACAGGGGCGGCAAGAGAGTGGTCCGGCACAATGCGCTTAACGATGTGGTGTTGAACAAGAGCGCGCTTTCAAGGATGTTTGAACTCGATATCCGCATTAATAATAAATATGCCAGCAGTTTCAGGGCGGATGGATTGATCATCTCCACACCTACAGGCTCTACCGCCCATTCTCTTTCAGCTGGCGGGCCGATCCTGTATCCAACGCTTGAGACTTTTTTGATGACGCCCATATGTCCGCATACATTGACGAGCAGGCCTATTGTGCTGCCGGACACAATCGTGCTGGAGGCCACTATTAAAAGCGGTGACGACGTCTATCTGACACTTGACGGGCAGGTCGGGTTTCCTCTGAAAGTAAATGACAAGCTGAAGATCATGAAAGCTGATTACAAAACAAAATTTGTCGTCCTTCACAGTAAGGATTATTTTCAGATATTGAGGACAAAGTTGAAGTGGGGAGAATAATGTAAGGGCGTATCGCGATACGCCCCTCGTCTTGAGAATTTTAAAGGGTTTGTTATGAGCAAGATTGAAATCGCAAGAAAGCTTGGAAGAGCAATAGAATTTTATGAGGAGTTAGGGTTTAAATACCTGCCGGTCAGGTTAGCGCAGAAGAGCAAAAGCACAAAAGTTCAAAAGTTCAAAAGTGAAGAGGTGCAGGAGTCATCCTCCGAAATCTTAAATCCTGAATCCGAAATTAAAGGCCCTGCACTCCGGCCTCAAGTCTCCGCGCACGGTGACAAGGTGTCCGCGTTGAAAGAATTACGCGAGGAGATTGGCGACTGTCAGAGATGCAAACTTTGCCAGAAGCGTAAGAACATTGTTTTTGGCGAGGGTTCTTCGGATGCCAAACTAATGTTTATTGGCGAGGGCCCCGGCAGGGATGAAGATATTCAGGCAAGGCCTTTTGTTGGAGAGGCGGGACAGCTTCTTACAAAAATGATCGAGAAAATGGGGCTGAAGCGCGGAGAGGTTTATATAGCAAACATCGTAAAATGCAGGCCTCCTAATAACAGGGAACCGGAAGCGGACGAGATCGCAACATGCAGGCCGTTTGTTGAAAAACAGATCGAGATAATTAAACCGGAGGTAATTGTCAGCCTGGGCAAAGTAGCGTCTCACGCGCTTCTTAACGTGAAGACCCCCATAAGCAGATTAAGAGGAAATTTTTCTAAACGCGACGACATCCCGCTTATGCCGACTTTTCATCCCGCATACCTTTTGAGAAATCCCAAAGACAAATGGCTGACCTGGGATGATATGCAAAAGGTGCTTGAAAAGTTGAAGTCATAATTACAAAATAGAGCGGCTTTTTACATTCAAACATAATCTGAGAGGGGACATTCATGCTGCATCCGGTCCAACACCCTGCGTTTTTTTTAGCGGGCAAATGATAAACGTCGCCCGTTAATGCGGACGGCGTAATATTGCCCAGAAAGTATCCGGGCAGCTTTGCCGGGTTAATCATTTTAATCAAACTCTTAACCCATCTTGCTTTTCCTGTTAATTTATACTATCTTTCTATGTCGGTTGACGTAGAAAGATGTCAACTCCATAGCTGCTGACCCCTATATTGCAATCATCTTTGAAGGAGGCTTCATGAAAAGGTTGTGGGCGCCGTGGAGGATAGAGTATATCCTCGATGAAAACAAAAACAAGAGCTGTTTGTTCTGCGATATTTCAAAAGAAAGCAACAAGGCCAGAGACAAAAAGAACCTGATACTGTACAGAGGCAAAAATTGTTTTGTGCTGATGAATAAATATCCGTACAACAATGGACATTTGATGGTCATACCGTATTTTCATACCCCCACATTTGAAGGACTGGCTGATGATGTTTTATTTGAGCTTATGACGACGGTGAGAGAATCGATAGATATACTGAAGAAAGCCATGAACCCTGACGGATTTAACATGGGGCTTAATTTCGGCAAGGTCGCAGGGGCCGGAATGGAATCACATATGCATCTGCATATCGTCCCGCGCTGGACAGGCGACACAGACAGTATGCCGATCATTGCTGAAACAAGGGTGATGCCGGAGCATTTAGGAGAGACGTACAAGAAGCTTTCTAAATTTTTTATGGGGAAGAGGGGTAAGCGAGTCAAATCCGGCCCATAACTATCCGGTAGCGATAAGTTAAGGTGCGCCATTTTCAAATTCCTCCATATTTGAATTTCACCTTGAAAAGCATTAAATATGAGAAAGTTACATTCATAATAAATTCATAATAATAAGGTATTTTAGCTTTAGCGTCCAATATCCGTTTAAATATATACACTGATTAAAATATACATATAGACGTTTTATTCTTAATAGGGTGAGAATATAGAATTTATAAATAATTTATGTTAGACTTACAAGTTAAGTGTCAAAAAGGGAGCAGATATGAAGGAAAAAGATATATTTGATGAGATAATTGAAGTAGGCAAGAGGAGAGGCGTCCTCACTTACGATGAGATAAATGAGGCTTTACCCTCAGAGTTTTTCACCCCTGATGAGATAGAAGACCTTATGGACCTGCTCAGTGATATGGGGGTCCGTATTGTTGATGAAGAACAGGCTATACCACTTGAAGAAGCAGAGGCCCCGGAGTATGAAAAAACAGAAGATCTTGTCCAGGCATATTTCCACTCAATGGGGGACATATCCATCCTCACAAAGGACGAAGAAGTTGAACTCGCCAAAAAACTTGAAGAAGGAAAAGCAATAATTACGGAGATTATCCAGCCGTTCCCGATATGGAAAAAGATGGAGGAGAGCTTCGTAAGTGAAGAAGAAGTCCTCGAAGAAGATGAGCGGGCATTGCAGATCATGGATCTGACTTTAACCAGGCTCGAGATACTGGTAAGAAAGGCCAATGTTTTCGTGAGGGAATTGTCACAATACGGCGGGTCGTTGAAATCGCTTAAGAATCTTATCAAAACTGAAAGCAGCAAGAAAAAGCCCAACGTCGTAAAATTGGCTGCAATGGAAGACATTGCCAACCGGGTGCAGCTTGCCTTTAAAAAGATTGAGGGTGAAGTTGGAATAAGGGTAGAAGACCTGTTGAACAAATGGGAAAGGGTGAGCAGGGCGCAGGCCTTTGTGCTTGAGGCAAAAAATGAATTGATCACCAGGAACCTCAGGCTGGTTGTAAATATCGCAAAGAACTATGTCGGCAGGGGACTGCCGCTTCTGGACCTTATACAGGAAGGCAACATCGGCTTGATGAAAGCGGTGGATAAATTCAAACATGAGAAGGGCTTTAAGTTCAGCACATATGCCACGTGGTGGATAAGACAGGCAATAACAAGGGCGCTCATAGACCAGACAAAGACGATCAGGGTGCCGGTCCACATGATGGAGTTCTATAACAGGGTCACAAAGGCCTCAAGAGAACTTACACAGGAGCTCGGCCGAGAGCCTACCGATGAAGAGATAGCAAAAAGGCTCGATGTCGCGACAAGAAAAGTCGAAGAAGTCTTCAGGGCCATTCAGGACCCGATTGCTTTGCAAACCCCGGTAGGTGACGAGGACACGGAGCTGGAAGACTTTATCGGAGACAAAAATAGCCCTTCACCTTACACGGACGCTGAAGGCAAGGAAATATCAGGCTACATCAAAAAAGTCCTCGGCACACTGACCCCAAAAGAGGAAAGGGTCATCAAGATGAGGTTTGGCATCGGCGCTGAACGGGACCACACCCTTGAAGAGGTCGGAAGATACCTCAATATAACAAGAGAAAGGGTCAGGCAGATCGAGGCAAAGGCCCTGAGAAAGCTGAAACACCCAAGCAGGCTCAAGGCGCTTAAAGCGCTGGTCAGCTCATAATAATTTTCACAAGAGCAACGTGAAGGGAGCAGGATGATTTTCCTGCTCCCTTTTTTATTGTTTGCGGATAATATGGCTTAAATTTTACCTGTCAGTTGAGTGTAAATTTAATAGCTCCTGCCTTAACAATACAAGCCGCTGGAAGGATCCAATGAAGTTCCTGTAAGCTCTAACATCGTCCCCTTTCATGCTTTCAAGCAAAGGGTTGCAGAAAAACCACGTGCAGCGGAACGGCCTCATCCAGCGTTCAATAGAGCATCCTTCAGCATTAAGAAACCCGCAGGGGTCAGCATCATTCCTGTCAGGTCCTAAGCATGGCGCTTCAACCTTCAAAGCTGAAAGAAAGGTCATGTCCTTCTCATCATGCCTGCCGTGTTGATTTATGCAGCAGACCTTCTCGCATAATGGACAGACCAGCGCAGTGTGTTTTTGTATGAAAGGCCCGACAGCCTCAAATGCTTCCCTGAGTTCACGGGCGATTTGTGGTTTGTTGTTAATGTTCATTCAATTAAAAAATCTCCCCATTAACCTCGGGCAGCATTATATTTATCTGGGCTCCGGGGAAAGGGACAAGATGTTTTTCTTTTTCTTTCCCATGTGCCCAGCCGGGGATTATCGAGCACTTTGCCATGCCTGAGCGGATTGAGATCTTGCCGTTCCATTCGTTTACAAAACGCCGGACTGCGGCGAGTCCGTGTCCCCTTCCAATATCTTCGTGCCTGGACACTCCATGCAGCAAGGCCTTTTCAATGGCCTCAAGGTCATCCTTTACGGCTACCCTCGATGAAAGCGATTCTCTAAAACCTATTCCCAGATCCATGACCGCGATCTTAACGATGTTCTTTTTTATATTCTGAAAACGATATTTCTGAATACCTACAAAACCCGTGTTGCCGCTGTGCTCAATGATATTCTGGCACACCTCTGAGAGCGCGACGATAAAACCGTTGATGGCGCGTTCATCGTAGTGTAAATGCTTTTCAAGGATTTTATGGGCCCGCTTTTTTACCCTGCCCACGATAAAATGAATATCGTCGGATTTCTCAATAGGCGTAATTTCAAGAAGAACATCCGAAAAGGAACTCCTTAAATATTTACCGGATATGTCCTGTGTTTCAGGGAGGAGATTGAAATAGCTGCGCGCGAATTTAAAAAAATCCATCCGCTCAAGATACTTGAGCACCACTTCGGATTCCGGCAGCAGCAAACTTTTTCTATTGCCGTTAAACAAGAAGTTTCTGCCGGCCTCAAGCAGGCCGACCATGCCGTAGGGGTCGATGAAGGTCACTCCGCGCAGGTCGATAGTGTCCTGCTTCAGTAGACCGGAAAGGAATAATTCAAAGGTGTCGTCAGAGAGGTGGGTCATACAAACCTTGAAGGACGAGGGCAGAAGGATGAATTGAAAGGAATATTCCCTTCTTCATCCCTCTGCCTTCATCTTTTTTGTTAAATAATCATCCCGTCTTTCATTTTCAAAATCCTTCCGCATTGAGAGGCGAGGGTTTCGTTATGGGTGACGATAATAAAGGTTATCCCCTTTTTGTTTAATTCCGTAAGGAGGGCAAATAATTCCTCGCCGGTCTGGGTGTCGAGGTTTCCCGTGGGTTCATCAGCAAGCACAACTTTCGGGTCCAGCATCAGCGCCCTTGCAACGGCAACCCTCTGCTGCTCGCCGCCTGAAAGTTCGCCCGGTTTGTGCGACAGCCTCCCGGAGAGCCCGACATCGGCAAGTAATTGTTTTGCCTTCGCGGCCGCTTCTTTATGATTTACTCCCCCGATGAGAGCGGGCATTATTGTATTTTCAAGCGTGTTGAATTCCGGCATCAGATGATGGAACTGGAATACAAAACCGATCACCCTGCTTCTGAAATCCGACAGCGCGTCACTCTTCAGCTCAAAGACGTCTTTGCCTTCGTACAGGACATTCCCGGAAGAGGGCCTGTCGAGTGTGCCGAGTATGTGAAGCAGCGTGCTTTTGCCGACTCCCGAAGGGCCCATGAGTGCGGTCATTTCCCCTTTGTTAATATCAAAGGTAATGTCCTTCAATACATTGAGCCTGCCGCCTGGAGAGGCGAATGTTTTATTAAGATTCCTTACGCTGATTAACGGTTCCATGATATTAATATAAACTTAATAAAGGCTTTTCAGCCACGAAGTTTAATTCATTCGTGTTTATTCGTGCGCATTCGTGGCAAATGCCGTTGTCAAGATTATTGCTGGTCATCCTTTTTTGTTTTTTCCTGATCAGGGGAAACGGCTTCCCTGATCAGGTCAAATGTCTTCTTTACATCCTCGCTTCCAGCCTTTATATCATCCACATAATTTCCGAATTCCTGTATTGTCTCGCCTAAACCCACAGTTTGTCTGCCAAGCCATCTGAAAGGTTCGCCGCCTTTCCACGTCGCAAGCCCGATCGATATAAAAATCACAAGCAGGGTAAATGCTATGAGTTTGAAAAAGCCTTTAAGCATTGTGCCTCCAGTTACAGGATGCAGAGGGTAAAATATTTAAAACAGGTTTCCGGTGCTCTTTTATTTTGATCTGCATTCCGCATTATTCATATCTCAACGGCTCAACTGGGTCCAGTTTTGCCGCCTGCCAGGCAGGATAAACAGTGGCAAGGAAGCTGATCAGGACCGCCGCTGCCGGGACAATGATGTAATCAAACAGGCTCATCTTGACCGGCAGATAACTCAGATAGTACACATCCGGGGGGAGGTTGATGAATTTGTATTTTTTAAGAAGCTCGCACAGTGTATATCCGCCAATAACTCCGGCAGCCGTTCCCGTGATCCCGATGATCAGTCCGTGGATCATAAAAATCGACATGACCCCTTTGCTGGTAGCGCCCATTGTCTTCATTATAGCAATCTCCCGCGCTTTTTCAATAACAATCATGATGAGGTTGCTGATAATGTTGAAAGACGCCACAAGGATTATCAAGGTAAGGATTATGAACATCACTATCTTTTCGAGCTTGAGAGCTGAAAAGAGGTTCCTGTTCATCTGCATCCAGTCCCTCGCGATATAAGGGAGTCCGAGCGTGCTGTCAATCTTTCCGGCTGTGGTCCCGGCGTTGTAAAGATTGTCCGTCCTGATCTCAATAGCGGTGACCGCGCCGCGCAATCCCAAGAAGTCCTGGGCAACGCCAAGGTTGATAAAAGCAAGGCTTGAATCATATTCAAACATGCCGGCCTCAAAAAAACCGGCGATCCTGAATTTCTTCATTTTGGGGATCATGCCCAGGGGCCCGATCTCCCCGATGGGAGAGACCATTTCGATCTCGTCGCCGACAAATAAACCGAGATTTCTTAACAGCTCCCTGCCGATTATAATTCCAGGGACCCCTTCGCTTTTCCTCAGGCTGTCAACGCTGCCTGATTTAAGTTTGTTAAGAATGTCTGTAGTGTCTTTTTCAATGTCAGGGTCAACGCCCCTGATGACGACCCCTGACGCCCTGCTGCCGAACCTCAGCATTACCTGCCCGTAGACAACAGGCGATGAGGCAATAACGCCGTCAATCTTGTCTATCTTCTTTTTGGCTGTTTCAAAATCACGTATATTCCCCTCGTAGCTCTGCACTACAACATGAGCGTTGGTCTTGAGGATTTTGTCCTGAAGGTCTTCGCGGAAACCGCTCATGACGGACAGCACCGTTAAAAGGGTCATAACGCCGAGCGCGACACCGGCGATTGATATTACAGTGTTGATGGAGATACCGCTGTGCTTCTTTTTTGATCTGAAATAACGGAAGGCTATAAAGAATTGATAGGGCAGGTTCATTGTTCAGGTTTTAATTGCGGGAACAGGATTACGTCCCTGATTGAGGATGTGTTCGTCAGAAGCATTAACAGCCTGTCGATCCCTATCCCCTCGCCTGCCGCGGGAGGCATACCGTACTCCAGCGCCCTGACAAAATCATCATCCATAAACCCTGCTTCTTCGTCTCCCTGTTTGCGCGCCTCTACCTGCTCCAGGAATCTGCCCTTTTGATCAGCGGGGTCATTGAGCTCTGAAAAGGCATTGGCGATTTCCCTGCCGCCGATAAAAAGCTCAAACCTCTCCACAAGGTCAGGGTTGTCTTTTCTCCTTTTTGCAAGAGGAGAAAGCTCAACAGGATAATCGGTAATAAAGGTGGGCTGTATAAGCTTCGTCTCGACCTTCTCTTTGAATATCTCATCGAGTATCTTGCCGTGCGTGGTTTTTTTGTCAACGTCAATCTTGTTATCGAGCGCAAATTGTCTCGCCTTTTCCACATCCTTAAAGACTGCGGGATCAACACCTTCTTTTGACATAGCGTCAACCATACTGATCCTGGTCCATGGAGGGGTGAAATCAATTACCACCTCTTCCGCCGGATCAGCGCCCTCGCCAAAGGGCACGCGAAGCCCGCCGTTTATTTCTTTGCAGAGATACGGGAGCAGTTCTTCGGTAAAATTCATCAGGAAGTTGTAATCCTCATAGGCGATATAGAATTCGAGCATGGTGAATTCAGGGTTGTGTTTCGAGGATATCCCCTCGTTCCTGAAATTTTTATTGATCTCATAGACTTTATCATACCCTCCGACGAGGAGTTTCTTCAGGTAAAGCTCAGGCGCTATCCTGAGGTAGAGGTCAAGCCCCAGCGCATTGTGGTGAGTTTTAAAAGGACGCGCGGTAGCGCCGCCGGGGATCTGGTGCATCATGGGAGTTTCGACTTCTATAAAGCCCCTCTCGTCAAAATAATTCCTGAGGGCCTTTATCAATTTGCTGCGTTTGAGAAAAAGCTCTTTTACGTGGGGGTTGACGATAAGGTCCACATAACGCTGCCTGCAGCGGGTTTCGATATCTTTCAGGCCGTGCCATTTTTCGGGAAGAGGCCTGAGGGATTTGCATAGCAGTGTGAGACTGTCGGCATTAACGGTAAGCTCATTGGTCCTGGTCCTGAACAACTGCCCGGTTACTCCTACAATGTCTCCTATGTCGAGATTCTTGAATATGTCCGGGTTGGAGGTGATGATCTCTTTTGAGAAATAAACCTGCACCCTGCCCGTGGCGTCCTGGATGTGGGCGAAGGCCGTCTTGCCGAAATCCCTGAAGGAGATCATGCGGCCTGCAAGCGCGCATTTTTCTTTCCTCGGCTCAAGCTCTTCCTTGCTAAGCGCCCCGAATTTACTTACAATGTCTGACGCCTTGTCAGCTGCGGTAAAGGGTTTTCCATAAGGCTCAAGGCCCGCGTCACGAAGCCTGCCGAGTTTCTTCAACCTCTCCTGTATCAATTCGTTAGATTCGTCCAATGTTCACCTTTCAATAAATTAAGTGTGGGAAATGGGAAAAAATCCCCAGAGATTTTAAAGTCGTTCTGTTAACTACTCAAGAAAACCTGAGAGGATCTTTGTCTTTTCCTCGATCATCCTGTCTATGTGCTGCAGCTCCATCCTGAGCTTGAAAAGCTCGTCGGTGATGCCGAACGCCGTCATGACCATCGCCCTTGACTGGTTTATGTTGGGGGCCACGCTGTATATTTCTTTCAGCTTCTCGTCAACATATTTTGCCAGAGATTTTATATAGGCCTCGTTTTCGTCGGTCTTTATCGAGTAGCTCTGGCCCAGTATCTGGACTTCAACGGACTGCATAAACTAAATCTCCACTGACTCAAGCTCTCTTATTAAATTCTCCAACTGAGACTTTACGGTCTCACGCTCGCCGGTAAGCTTCTCTATGTCTGACTTGAGAATATCGGAATTTTTCAGTTCACGCCTGATAGAAGAGATCTCTTCGTCTTTCTCCGCCAGCTCTTCATGCAGTTTGGTGATTTTTGCATTCAACTTGTCGTTTTCTTCTGTTAACGCTTTGATTTTGTCGACCACCTTCGTGATCTTCTCCTCAAGCATCTGTATCTTTTCCACAGATGTGCCCTCCTTAGAATAATTAAACAGACCCTGTTGCATCAGCATGTAAATTATCAAAATCAGACTAAAAAGTAAACCCTGTTAAAAAGCAGTTAAGAAGTAAAGAGCCGAAGTTTGAAGCTGAAACAGGAGATGATTTTTTTATTAAGGGAAGCCGGATCTCCCGTCTTAATTTCAAGGCTGATTATGATGTTCCGCAGTCCTGAATCTCTTTTTGACAGGGGCTTTGCCGGGTGTCTTGTATATAAAGCAGTCTTCCACTGTTATCTCATGGAAATGGTCTGCTTCTTCAATTAATATATGGGCGGCTGTTTTCCTTACGGCGGCAATCTCCACCCTTACGCCTTCCCCCTTCAGGTGAGTGACCAGGTCCACAAAATCCGAATCTCCCGACATAATAATGATGGTGTCGACCTTTGAAGAGAGCTGGGTCGCCTTTATTGAGAGCGGGATATCCGCTGACTTGTGACACGGGATAACAGAGCCGTAATAGTTTTCGTAAAGCCTTTCAGCGAACTTGGAGGAAATGGCCTTGCCTTCGCGGAAATAAAGCAGCCTGTTCAACCCCCTTCCGTTGAGCAGTTTCGGGATCAGCTTGTCGAAATTGATCATCGCGTTTTTCGTCTGTGAGAGGTCATGGATGCTGCGCTCGATGTTGTTGCCGTCGCAAAGGATCGCTACCGACTGGTTGATAAGAATATTTTCCATGCGATATTATACCGCAAAATAAAAATTATGTTTTAAAATTTTCCGGGCAGATATCTGAGACCAAATTAGGGACGTGATAATCAAGCGGGGTATCCTACGATTTTCCCTGGGCGACTATTTGAGAATCTTCGATCGGCAGGCCGTTAATGCTGCGGTAGCGCCAGTAGCTCTTCAATACTTTTTTCACGTAGAACCTTGTTTCCTTGTACGGGATGTTTTCGATAAATTCGATAAGGTCGTCCCTGCCGTATTTAGTCATCCATTTTTTTAGGGCGTTCTCTCCCGCGTTATAAGCCGCGAGCGCCAGGGGGATTTCCCTGAACTGCCTGATAAGCTGCGACAGGTAGTGTGTCCCCATCAGGATATTTTTTTTCACATCGTGGATCTCTGAACGGTCTTTCAGGCTGAGTTTTATGTCCTTCTTTAACTTGTATGCGGTAGCGGGCATCAGCTGCATAAGTCCCACTGCTCCTGCCCATGAAACCACCTTCGGATCAAACCGGCTCTCTTCCCTTATCACCGCCGCCACAAGATATTTATCCACGTTCCTTGGGCCGGCGGCCTCTTCTATGGTGTCGCCGAAACCGAAAGGATATGAGAAGGGCAGGAATTCCCGGTCAGTCTCTTTTTCGGCAAGACTGATCACCTTTCTGTACTCGCCGAGCTCCATCGCCACATGGCCGAGATACATAAAGTCGTTTTTATTTTTATCGCGCTTTAGAGAATCAACTATTTCGTTCACCGCTTCATCTCTCATGCCAAGCGATGCCAGGGCGTCTATTCTTTCATACAGTTCCCCTGAGGGCCGGGAGGGTTTTGAAACTTCAACCCTCTCAGGCGCCACGTATTTTGAAGAGCGCATTTTAATAAGATAGCCGTAAAAGCTCCTGTCAGCAGGAAGCCCGTCGAAAAAGTCTTTGCCTTCCCCGTCGCACAGCTCATTACCGCCGGTCACCTGCAAAGACACCTTGTGCTTCAAACACTCCTCGGCAGCTTTTTCATGGCTTCTTGCCTTCCAGTAAAGATACTTGTAATAGTCGCTGTTTTTTTCATTGACGGCGAGCTGCGAAAAATAATTATACGCGCTGCTGTAATTGCCCGACGTGTAGTTCATCCAGCCGAGCCCCCATAAGGCATCTTCCGCCTTTGAGGGAAACTTCTCCAGCACCTGCTTAAAGCTTTTCCCGGCGTCGCTGAACTTTTCCTTTCTTCTGAAATCTTCGCCTTCCATTATCAGCAAAAGACCGAGCCTGTCGTCATCAGGATAGTTTTTTTCGAACAAATTTTTTATCTTCTCAAACCCGGCCCTGTCGTCCATCCTGTAGAATGCCTGCGCCTGCCAGTAAAGCGCCTCGGGTGTATTGATCAGGCCGAAGGTCCTGGAGGAATCGGTATAGCGCTTCATCCTGAACTGGCACATGCCTATTGAAAGCATGATCTTGGCGCTCTCGAAATCAGCGCACATCGTCAGCGCCTTCTGATATTCTGTCTCAGCGCGCTGAAAGTTGTTTTTCTCAAAAAGCTTGTCGGCCCTTTTTAATATTTCGTCCTTGGTAAAGGTATCGGCTTTGAGCAGGACCAGTTCCTTTAACGCGCTGTTGGATAAAGGCACGGCATTGATATAGATCTCTTTCAAAACGCGGACTGCCTGATCAGTTTCACTGTCATTTTTCAGCAGTACTGCGAGGGTCAATTTGTAATCCCAGTCGGAAGGATAAGCTTCAACATATTGAGCAAGCGCCTCTCTCGCCTCCGCCTTTCTTTTTAATTCAAGCAATGACTTTATTTCAGACTGTTTCGCATATTGCAGCAGGAGATTGTTTTTAATCCGGCGCGCGGCTTCCAGGGCTTTTTCATGTTTCCCGGCAGACATGTAAATGTCTACCAGAGAGCTGAGCGAGTAATCTCTTAGCAGCGGATAAGCATCAGCCGCTTTAATGAAATAACTCTCAGCCTTTGCCGGAGAACCTTCTTCCTTGTAAAGCCTGCCAAGCAGGAATACGGCCTTTTCTTTTTCGGGGAGGTTATTATTGACAATTCCAAGCAGCGCCTCTTCGGCCTTTTTATAAGAATGAGTATTGATCAGGTGGACTGCGTTATTAATCCGGCTTTCCGGCCCGCTTGATAGCTGATGCAGTTGCGAATCTTTGGTGCCGTCTGGTCTTAATTCGGAAGCGTTACCGGCAAAGGGGATGAAGCAGAGGAGAATAAAAGAAAGTGCGAAAACATGCCTTCTCATAAACCACCAGTACATAAATTATATTAGCCTAAATATCTTTTCTTAACAATAGGGACGGGTAATGCGGAGATTAGATTTTTCAATGAAAATGTGCTAAAGAATCATATGAAGCCGGCCGAATAACAAATTAACAAAATTAGAGATCTAAGCAGCAGTAAAGTTAATTAGAAACAGACGGGGCAAGGTCTAAATAAATATATATTCTGGCAATACTTTCATAACGGAACTTTCTGCTGCATTTTATCTCTACTATTAAGGCGCTGAACAGTGTCTGTCCATAAATTGCAAGTTTTTAATTTCGTCATGCCCGAAGTCTGTAATCGGGCATCCAGAACCTGTTAAGAAGACTGGATTCCCGCTCAACGAACTGCGGGAATGACGATTCAATGTTCGAGTTTATGAACTGACTCTAAATAGTGTTTGTTCAATAGAGGGTTACTCGCATGGCTGGAGTTTTTTTATATTTATCGTCAATACTTTTTATCCTGACTTTGCTCATTAACTCCGCTGTATCAGGGCAGGAATTAGAGGTGCCTTCATGCGTGAGGTGCCATGAAAAAGCATATGTTAAGGCAAATTCCAGCCGCTATCAGCACAGCGTGGCAAGAGACAAGTGTGAAATATGCCACATTCTTCCGGATCCTGAAGCTCAAAGAAAAAGCAGTTCGAGGTTCCCGGCGCTTGAAGGGGAGAACATCCTGTATCTGGACGAACTCCGCGATGATAAAAAATATCAGGTGAAGGTGTCAGCCTCTGGTCCGGGGCAAAAGAGCAGCGAGTCTGTCTTTGTGGGTATCGCGCCTGAAGAAGTCTGGAAATACCCGGGGAAGACCTTATCAATCAATCAACTGTCAGGAGTAAAGATTGAGGAGGTCAGGAAAGGTTTATTTGTCCGTGCGGTCATTTCATGGGACACCGACAATTTTGCAACTTCAGAGATTGAATATAAGGCGGCAGACAAGTATTCAAGAAGATCAACCTTTGACAATACCTTTACCAAAAAACATAAAATAGCGCTGGAAGGGTTAAAGCATAAGTACAGATATACTTTTAGTGTAATCTCAAGAGACCTTGACGGCAACGTGCTGAGGTCGGAAGAATATGTCCTTGATACATCCAGCGGATTTTCCAATCCTGACATTACGGGCCAGGAGGATAAAGTATCTCCTGTCATAGCCTATGCAAAGGTATTCAAGTCAGGGGGAAAAGGATTTTACCTGAGGGTCCTTATAAACAAACCCTGTGAGCTTGTTGTATCATGTACTGAAGTGCAAAAGATAGACGACAAACACGGCAACGGGCTTACGCAGGCAAGGTTCTCAATGATAGATGCGTGTAACAAATGCCATCCGCCGCGCGCCTCCCATCCTGTCGGCGTAAAGGCGCACGGGCCCAGGCTCAGGACGCCTGAGGACATGCCTACTATAGAAGGCGGGGTTGTCACTTGCGTTACCTGCCATTACCCGCATGGTGGAGACAGCCCGTATTTTGCCAGATTTGATTACAGGAAAGACATGTGCATCAAGTGCCATATAATGGGTTTCTAACAATGAAATGAAATTATTATAAAGGGAGGCGCCGTGAGCATGAAGAACCAGCGGAGTGTTTTGAATTTTTCTGTTAACAGGCGGATGCAGTTGCGCATTTTTTTCAATATTTTTTTATTGTCCGTACTGGCCGCCGTGGTTATGGCTTTCGTTTTTTATTTATACAGCGACAGGGAGATCGGTGAAAGCTACCGCCAGTTTCACATACACGCGAAGAACTTCCTGGACTTTCTCCTTCCGGCGGTGGGCATGTCGCTGTTTTTCACCATTATGCTGTCCGCGACTATAGCGCTTTTCTTCCCGATCAGGATCGCCGGGCCTTTGTTCAGGATTGAGCGTGACATAAGAGAGAAGGTAAGCCGCGGCGATCTCACCGTTAAATTTCAGTTGAGGAAAGGCGATGAGGCCGGAGACCTCGCAGACGCTGTTAATAATTGCATAGAGGGCCTCAGAAACAAAGTAGATACGGTCAGGCAATCAGCGAAAGAGCTTGAGGCCCTCGTTAGGGCAGATAAAGGAACGGCAAATCCTGACGTTGAAAAACTTGTCGCGAAGATCAATGAAGAGCTCCAGGTATTTAAACTTTAAAGTAACGAGTGACGACTAACGGGTGACGAGTGTCCGGAAGGTCGAAGATTTAACTCGTAACTTGTTACCCGTTACTTTGTTGGTTATAGGAGGCCGTGGTGCTGTGGCTGGCATTGAAGACGCTTTTCCATGAGAAGGGGAGGCTTATCATCACCCTTATCGGGATAATATTTTCCACGGTCCTTTCGCTTACACAGGTATCAATGTATTTCGGCCTGATGGGAAACGCCACAGGCATAATCAGGCATATCGACGGAGACATCTGGATAACTTCCAAAAATGTCCAGAATTTCGACTTTACAAATCCTTTCCCCGAAGAAAGGATCAACAGGGTAAAGGCATTGCCTGAGGTACTGAGGGCTGACAAGCTCATACTTACATGGGGCTTTTTAAAGTTGGCTAACGGAGGGCAGGAACAGGTGCAGATAATTGGTTTCAACCCCGACACAGGCGCAGGAGCCCCGTGGAACATGCTGAATAACAGGAGCGCCTCTGAAGTAAAAGGCGGCAGATACATGATAATAGACAAGACCTCGGAGCAGAGGACAGGGACCCTGCAGGAGGGCACGTTATGGGAATTAAACAAGAAGATGTTCAAGCTTGTGGGTCTCTCCGAGGGCATAAGGAGTTTCACCACCGCGCCGATAGTGTTTATGTCATTTAATCAGGCGCAGAACTTTTTCGCGGGAACAGTGCGCCAGAATGAGACGTCGTATATAGTCGCGAAGCTGAAGGACAGGGAAAAGATCAAAGAGGTCGTCGAGGCACTGAGGGCGACAATGAAGGACAATGACGTATTGACAAAAGAAGATTTTATTTTTAAAACCGTCATGTACTGGACTGTGCAGACAGGGATGGGGATGGGATTTTTTCTTACCGCAATTCTGGGACTAATCGTTGGCGGAGCGATTGTGGGGCAGACGGTGTATGCAAACACCATGGAGCATCTGAGGGAGTTTGGGACGCTCAAGGCGCTGGGAGCAAAGAACAGCGATATATATCAGGTCATCTTCGGACAGGTCAGCATAAACGCCGTTATCGGTTACGCGGCCGGATCAATGATCATCATTCTCGCGCGGGGCGGAATTGAAAGGGCAGGGGTGAGCCTGTATTTAAGCGCCGGGTTATTTCTGGCGTTGTTTTTTATAATTCTCCTGACATGTTTTTTGTCCGCTTATTTTTCCGTGAGAAAAGTGAGGACACTGGATCCGGTGATGGTGTTCAGGACGTGAAAGTTAATAATACAAAGAACAATACATCCACAGATTTCGCAGATTGCACAGATCGGGTAAAGGCTTTATAGAAAATCTGCGTAAATCTGAGTAATCTGTGGACTTATTATTTAAATGATTATGACGCCGATACTTGAATTGAAAAATATCACTAAGATTTATGGAGAGGAAGATAATAAGGTGGTTGCGGTGGACTCGGTGACACTTTCTCTGAAAAGGCAGGAGGTGCTTCTTATCATGGGGCCGTCAGGCTCAGGGAAAACAACATTGCTTTCAATAATGGGATGTATCCTGCGCCCCACAAATGGCGAGGTAGTTGTAGACAGTCAAACAATCAGCGGGGGTGAAGGACCGCCTCTCATTTGTGACGATGTCCTTCCTGACATCAGGAAGCAATACTTCGGTTTTGTCTTTCAGTCGTTCAATCTTTTCCCGTCACTCACCGCGGTTGATAACGTGGGGTTGATACTGCGCCTCAAAAAACACGACAAGCGGAAGATACAGTCTGAGGCCTTGAGGCTTATAGAAAGATTCGGGCTTGCAAAGAGGGCGAATTTTTATCCTGCTGATATGAGCGGCGGGGAAAAACAGAGGGTGGCATTGGCAAGGGCCCTGGCCGGAGACCCTCCAATTGTCCTTGCGGATGAACCGACCGCAAATCTCGATTCAAAGACCGGGCTTGATGTTCTTAAGCTTTTGAGGGAATTGTCGGAAGAGGCCGGGAAGGCGATAGTTATCGTGAGCCACGACCCGAAGGCGGAGACGATAGCCGACAGGATTGTATATTTAGAAGACGGTAAAATTATTTTGTAGGGGCGAGGCGATGCCTCGCCCAAGGATAGACAGAGGTGTCATAAGCCATGAAGAAAACAGTTCCAGCGATAGTGCTGATATGTCTTGTGATCGCGGGGTATGTAATTTTTTCAAAAAGCAAAAATGAGAAATCAAAGACTGATGTCCCTCAGACCACGTCCATGAGATACGTTGCCGCGGAAGGAAAAGTTGAGGCGATGCCGGGCTACGAAGTGGAGGTGGGCAGCGAGATAGACGGAAGAATAGCGGAGTTTTACGTAGATGAGGGCGATGAGGTGAAAAAGGACCAATTGATAGCAAAGCTTGAGAACAAAGACCTTGATGCCAGACTGAAAGAGGCAGAGGCTGAATTGCAAGTGGCAAAATCAAGGCTGAGTGAAGTGGCATCAGGGTCAAGGGAAGAGGAGATCAAAAAGGCGACTGCCGCGCTTGCCGCTGCTGTCGCCGACATGGAATATGCAACGCTAAGTCTTCAAAGGCATAAAGAGCTTTTCAGGGAAAGTTTGATACCTAAAGAGATATATGATGAAAAAGAAATGGCCTTCAGAGTTGCTGAAGCAAGAGTCAAGGAGGCTGAAGAGGAAGAGCGGCTCCTGAAAAAAGGGCCGAAGCAGGAGACTTTGAAGCTAAATGAGGACAGCGTGAAGCGCGCTGAAGCAAATGTCGATTATTTTAAAAAGCTCCTTGAGAAAACATATATAAAAGCCCCGATCTCAGGGACTGTCATCCGCAAATATCTTCAGCAGGGTGAGATGATAAGCAAGGAGATGCTTATCGCGCTGGTCGCCATCGCCGACGTGGAGAAGACATGGATAAACGCGGAGGTGGATGAGACTGATATCGGCAGGATCCTGCCCGGATATCCTGTGGAGATAACATCAGAGGCATATCCGGGGAAGATCTTTTACGGGGAGGTCAAGGAGATCTCGGCGTACGTAGGCGCGAGAAAAGTAAAACCGAACGATCCCGCAAAGAATGTAGATATGAAAGTGATATCGGTTAAGATAGCCGCAAAAGAAAAGACGCCGTTCAAGCTGGGAATGACGGTGGATGTAAAGATTGTGCCGAGGTAAAAGTGAAGGCGACGAGCGGATTCGAACCGCTGAATAAAGGTTTTGCAGACCTCTCCCTTGCCACTTGGGTACGTCGCCAAATTCAGAAGAAAGAAGACAGATGCCAGAACACAGAAAAAATTTTTGTATTTTCAGTCTGTGTTCTTTCTTCTGTAATCTGTCGTCTTTTTTTAATGGAGCGGGCGACGGGATTCGAACCCGCGACCCCAACCTTGGCAAGGTTGTGCTCTACCACTGAGCTACACCCGCAATTAAAAGAAGGGCGTATTGCAATACGCCCCTACCACTCTTAACTCAAATCGTCTATAATAGACAACTAACATAGTAATGAAAAAAAGAGAGTCTTGTCAATATGCTATATCCTGATTTTAACGAATTTGAAAAGAAATCGCTGGAAGGCAACCTCATCCCGGTCTACAAGGAGATACTTGCGGACCTTGAAACCCCGTTGTCTGCGTTCCTCAAATTAAAAGGGAAAACAGGCTTCCTTCTCGAAAGCCTTGAGGGTGGAGAGAAATGGGCCCGGTACTCCTTTATCGGGAGCAATCCGTCCATGATAATAGAAGGCAAAGGGAAAAGCCTGACGATCAGCAGTGGCGGTCAAAAAGAGAAAGCCGCTTTCGTGAAGGACCCTCTTGAAGTGATCTCGGCAGAATTGAAAAAATATAAACCGGTCAGTATGCCGGGGCTGCCGAGGTTCTACGGCGGCTTTGTCGGATATATCGGATATGACACTGTGCGTTATTTTGAAAAGCTTCCTGACAGACATCACACGGGACTTAATCTCCCGGATATTTTTTTGATGTTTACCGATACACTGCTGGTCTTCGACAATCTGACACATAAGATCAAAGTAATATCAAACGCCCACATAGAAGGCAACGCAAAAGAGGCATATGAAAAGGCAGAGGCAAAGATTGACGCCATAGTTAAGAAATTGCAGTCTATGGCGGTTATAAAGAGGACGCCGCGGGACAAATCAACGCAGCAGACAACAAATTTCTCGTCAAACTTTTCAAAAGACGATTTCAAGCGGGCGGTGGAAAAGACAAAGGAATATGTTCACTCAGGCGATATCATTCAGGCAGTGATATCTCAGAACTTCCAGAGGGAAACGGAGATCCCGCCGATAAACGCGTACCGGGCGTTACGTGTTATCAATCCCTCGCCATACATGTATTACATTGAGACCGGGAAGTGTACGCTTGTCGGGTCTTCACCCGAAATACTGGTCAGGCTTGAAGATGATGACATAGAGTTAAGGCCGATCGCGGGTACAAGAAGAAGGGGCCATACAAAGGAAGAAGATTTGTCCATGGAGCAGGAGCTTAAGGCCGACCCGAAGGAGATAGCCGAGCACATTATGCTTGTCGACCTTGGGAGAAACGACGTCGGCAGGGTCGCGGATACCGGCAGCGTAAAGGTCACTGAATTGATGACGATAGAGAGATATTCCCATGTCATGCACCTCGTATCAAATGTCGTCGGCAAGCTGAGGAACAACCATGACGCCTTCGATGTGCTCAGGGCGTCATTCCCGGCAGGCACAGTGACAGGCGCGCCGAAGATACGCGCGATGGAGATCATCGAAGAAGTGGAGCCCTCAAGACGCGGGCCGTATGCAGGCTCTGTAGGATACTTCGGATTTTCAGGCAGCATGGATATGTGCATAACAATAAGGACGATAATCTTTAAAGACAAGAAGGCCTATATTCAGGCAGGCGCTGGAATTGTGGCCGACTCTGATCCCGAAAAAGAATATCAGGAAACCGTTAACAAGGCAAAAGGCATGTTCAAGGCCATAGAGATGGCGGAAAAAGAATTGTAGGGGCGGGTTTGAAACCCGCCTTAGGAGCTAAGAGTTATGTTATTAATGATCGACAATTATGATTCCTTTACCTATAACCTCGTCCAGTATCTCGGGGAGCTGGGTGAGGATATAAAGGTATTCAGAAACGACAAGATCACGATCTCAGAGATAGAGAAGTTGGATCCTGCAAGAATTGTTATCTCCCCCGGTCCCTGCACGCCGAAGGAGGCTGGCATCTCTATAAAGACGATACAGCATTTTACGGGAAAGATCCCGATACTCGGCGTTTGCCTCGGTCACCAGTCAATAGGCGCTGCCTACGGGGCCGAAATAGTGAACGCGCCGAGGCTGATGCACGGGAAGACCTCGATGATCCATCACGACGGTAAGACAATATTCAAAGACCTGCCCAACCCGTTTGAGGCAACACGCTATCATTCGCTGATTATAAAGAAAGACACCCTCTCTGATGATTTCATAATAACCGCATGGACGGACCAGGACGAGATCATGGGAATAAGGCACAAAGAATTTGTCCTCGAAGGAGTGCAGTTCCATCCTGAGTCAATACTCACAAGGGCGGGAAAAGACCTTTTAAGAAATTTTATAAAACTGAAATATTAGTTAAAACTTTGCATTCAGCAGCGATGCGGAATACAGCGTGCCGCTATTAGTTTTCTGTATTACAGGTGTAGGTACAGCCAGTTTAATTTTTCCGTTCTCTATTTCCGCAAGGCTGCTCGTCTCTTTAAGACCGTAAAATAAACCTCCGAAAGTCCCGATGAGGACCCCTGCGCCGACCTTTGTTCCAAAATGGTCCGCGTCAATCGCGTAAACAGCGACTCCTAATAACGCCCCTATTGCGGCCCCGTAGAGTGAATCCCTGAAAACTGTTTCTCCTTCACCAGCAGCAAATGCAGCGCCCTGAAAAACCATTATTGAAAGGACCGTAATAATTAAGATCTTCTTAAACATAAATTTTCTTCTCCTTTTATTTATATAAAAAATTCCGGATTGATGCTTTCTTATTTTAGTAAAGATTACATTAATTTGTCCAGAATCCCTTTGAAATTATTTCCCGCGGTCCGGTCACGCAATGGAATATTCCCACCTTCTGTGATATTCTATTTAAAAAAATAAATATTTATAGAAAGAAGTTTGGAATAGACGCCGTACAATGACTCACCTTTAAGCGGGCCCTTCCAGATAATTTCTCAAGGAGGACATTATGAATAAAATCAAGTGGTGGATCTTTTTGGGCTTGATCCTTACCGGCTTAATTGCCCCACCGTTACACAGCGCGGAAACAGTGAAAGGAGACAAGAAAATGACAGTTGCAGAAGGAAAGACAATTGGGATCGAGTATACGCTCAAACTGAAAGATGATTCCTTAATTGACACGAATGTGGGTGCTGAGCCGTTGACCTATATTCAGGGGTCTCATCAGATCATTCCCGGATTAGAAAAGGAGCTGGAAGGGATGAAGGTAGGTGAGAGCAAGAAAGTCACGGTAAATCCGAAAGACGGATACGGCGAGATCAATGATAAGGCCGTTGTTGAGGTCAACAAGGACCTGATCCCCAAAGACGTAAAGGTCGGGATGCAATTACAGGGAAGGAACGCTGACGGGCAGGCTATTTCAGCGACAGTAAAAGAAATAAAAGAGAAGACAGTTTTACTGGACCACAACCATCCTTTAGCCGGAAAGACCCTGTTCTTCGACGTGAAGATTCTCAGTATCGATTAAGCATTTCTACCCCATAAAAAATAAAAAAGGGATAATCTTTGATTCATTATTCTGTAGGGGCGGGTTTTAAACCCGCCCCTACAATTCTTGCGCAGTCTTCCATTTCAGTAACCATTCAAACAGACATATCATGAATAATTCTCCCGCACCACTTCGCGTGCGGTTTTATCCTCGCGCAGCCGCAGAAAAACGGGCTGTCTCATGATGCCGTCTTCAGTCCAGCCTGTGAAAGTGACCTCGCAGACCAGCTCAGGCTTTACCCATGTGTCTGCTGTATTGGTCTCCGGCTCAATATTAAAGGGGCATTCTTTTTGGACCAGCGGCTTCAATTTATCGTACATTACCTTTAGGTCTTTCTCCCCGAACCCGCCGCCCGAATGGCCGATGTATTTCAATTCCTCCCCTTCGTATACGCCCAGGACAAGCGTCCCGAAATATTTTCTGCCTCCTCTCGGTTCCGTGAATCCCGCAATCACAGCCTCCTGCGTGAGCCGTGTCTTCACCTTCAGCCACTGCCTGCTTCTTCTGCCCGTTTCGTACACGCTTTGAGAATGTTTGGCCATGATCCCTTCGAGACCCTTTTCCTTGACGACATTGAAAAACAGGACGCCTTCTTTCAATACGTGATCGCTGAATTTTATTTTTGGTAAAGACGGGAGGATTTTTTCCAGTAGTTCTTTTCTCCTGAGCAGGGGCAGGTTTGTCAGATCATGTCCCTTGAAGTGCAGGAGATCAAAGACGTAGTAGAGCAGATGACCGCTTTTGGATTTCCGGTAATCCTGCAGCATCTGGAAATTCGGATGCCCCTGATCATCCACTACAACAATCTCTCCGTCCAGAACAGCATCAGATCCGAGGTTCCGCAGAGATTCGGCAATGGGAGAAAACTTTTGAGTTAGCGATATCCGGTTGCGGGAATAAAGCGAAACGTTACCGTCCCTGATCTCGGCAATGACACGGTAGCCGTCCCATTTCATCTCAAAGATCCAGTCAGGATGGTCGAACGGTTTTTTTACCAGGGTCGCGAGCATGGGTTTTATGTTGTGAGGCATCGGGCTGACCGGCGCATCCTTCAGACCTTCATCTTCCAGGGCTTCCTGAAGACGTATCTGCTTTAACTTTTTTTGTTTGTAAGATCTTCCCGGCCCGGCTTCGGCGACCTCCTCCAGTGTCTTGCCGGATACCACGGAACGGTTCTCTTTTAAAATGGACAGTTCATTTGCGTATCGATCTTTCTTCTTCAGAAGCAGCCATGACTTCTCATCTTTCCGCATCCTCACGAGTGCGAATTCACCCTGAAGCTTTTCCCCGTTGAGGACAAATTTTAAATCCCCCTTTTTTAGTCCCTCCCGGAGAAGCTTCTCACTTTCCTTTTTGTCTTTTGTGGAAGGATGATGATACGCGCCCCTGTCCCAGATAATGACGCTTCCCGCGCCGTAATTGCCCTCAGGGATGACGCCTTCAAAATCCTTGTAATCAAACGGGTGGTCTTCAACCATCATGGCGAGCCTTTTCAGCGAAGGGTCCAGTGAAGGTCCCTTCGGCACAGCCCAGCTCTTTAGCACCCCGTCCAGCTCAAGCCTCAGGTCATAATGGAGCGCCCGCGCCGCGTGTTTGTGAACGACAAAAATGAGTTGGTCCGCTTCAGGGCGCACCTCAGGTTGCGGCTCAGGTGTTTTTTCAAATTTACGTTTTGATTTGTATTCTCGTAATCCCATAGCTATTAGCTGTCAGCTATCAGCTTTCAGCAAAAGAAGGAAGACCGCCTGTGCTGACCGCTGACTGCTGATCGCTTTCTTCTCTTTAACTTCAATAATACCAAAGATTTCAAGCTCGTTGGCCCTTTATCTTGAAATTCACGCCCATTTAAAAGCTGTCTTGTATTTTATGTAGTGAAAGAAACTATCGTGGAAATAAAAAGAATTCTCCGTGGGGAGATTTAGAGAAAAGAGAGAAACAGATGGTATCAGCACCTGTTTCTCTCTTTGTTCATACCGGATCAGCAGCAGCCTTTGTCGTCGGTCTTTTTGTGCTTATCGCAAAAAGACTTGATCATCTGCATACAGTTGCCATCCTTAATGTTCGCACCGGTGATCTCAATGCGGTAGCCATTATCGATCTCAGTCGTCTTGATCTGACAGCATTCCTTTTCCATTTTTCCTCACCTCCTTTCCTTATTATATTGTTTTACAACAATAGAACAATAATGATAAAAAAATATCTACTTAAGAAAATCTTTTATGGCATTGACCACCTCCTCGTTCACTCTGCAGCGGAAGTTCTGTCCTTCACGCTCACAAATGATTAGCCCGGCATTCTGCAGTTCTTTGAAATGATGTGATATTGTGGAGCGTGAAAGTTTCATGCATTCACAGATCTTTGTAAAGGCCTTCTCCACGCTCCCTGCCCCGCAGCAGGATGCCCCCTTTAAGCGAAATTCCGGTCCAACCTTAGTGCCTTCAGGCGAGCAGCAGTTCTTGTAGATCATGATAAAGATCCTCAGCCGCTGCTCATTAGAAAGGGCCTTGAAGATCTTTGTATAGTTCGATAGTTTCATGATGATAGAATAATCTAATCTTACATCTCTGTCAAGTGTTTTTTTTAGTGACTTCCATGCGCGGCGCTTCCTGTTAATTGGCTTTTAAGTATTCCCTTACTATCTCTATGCTTTCAGCGGGTTTTTCTCCAAACATGGAATGTCCGCTGCCTTTTACGACAACAGTGCGGACAACGGGGAAAAATTTCACCTGCTTTTCCTGGTGTTGCCTGCCGGTTAGCTGATTGCATTCGCTCGTTAGAAAAAGAACAGGGGACTTGAAACGCTCAACCCTTTTGATCAGGTCTATATGGATCTTTCCATCATTATCCATCGCGGAACGCAGTATTGCCTGTGCTGCCTGTGCTCCTGCGCGCCAGTGCAAGGCCGCAGCATCAGGCACTTTCCCCTTACAATAGTACTCCGGGTTCGCATATGGCGCTACCTGGCCAATGAAATAATCTGATGCCGCATCATTATCAGGCCCCTTGATGTGGAGAGACTGGAACCATGCCTTTGCTGCCCTGAGCAGGAATTCTGCGTCCCATCTCGGACCGAACCTTACTCCGGAAATCTTCATCATCTCAGTTGTCAGAAATCCTGGTTCGGCAAGCACAGCATGCCTCACTTTTTCAGGATGCCTGCCGAGATAACCTGAAACGAGCATTGCGCCCCATGAATGTCCTATCAGGTCTACTTGATCGCCCTTGCCAAAGTGATCAATTATCGAATCCAGGTCATGCAGCGCGGATTCCAGTGTAAGATCCACTGGATCAGCTCTTGATGAAAGGCCGGTCCCCAATTGATCATAAAAGACCACCTGATATTGGTCTGAAAGCTGTTTTAGCGGCAATAGCCCACGGTAGTCCCAGCCCGGGCCGCCATGCACGATGACCACTACGGGGTTTGACGGACTGCCGAAGGCCTCTGCATGAAGCATTCTGCCATTTATCTCTACTTGGGAGAGAGACGGATCGTCTGAAACCGTCATTGGAACGGAATAGTTCCCAATGGTCAGCAAGTATAGAGTAAGGAATATAGCTGCACCTGCAGCGCTCAAGTAAAAACAAATCCTGACCGTTGTTATGATAGTTCTTTTCATTTTTGCATGATCAGGAGAAAATGCGTCCATGCTCCATATGTTCCTTATTGATCGATATATATGTTTCCAGCAGGGTTGCAAACGGCTTCATCTTCGGTTCGCTCAGGATCTCATTTGTGAATGCGAATAAGGTTACGATAGCAGGGTGACTGGAATAGCCGCTTCCGAATCCGAGTACGGTCCTGACATTGTTTTCAGCGACGAATTCCTGACGAGGCACGATCATCCTGCCCTGTTCGTCCTTATCGATAGCGGCATTATTAACATAAAGCATCCCGGAATACTCATCCGCACGGCCCCTGGCGACGATCGTCGTATCCCATGTATCAAATGATCCAGGGGCAATATTCATTTTCCTGAACTGCATGGACAACATTGACAAAGACGAAACATATCCGCTCGATACCAATGGGATACACCGGAACCCCTGAGACGCTGAGCGCTCATTCCATTCGGACTTTTGTCCCCTAGTCCCCAATAAAGTTAAAATCGGCGTTCCGTCATTATAAAGATGTGCGGTTCCGGAGGCCGCTGCTTTTTTGTCGACAAGCTGCCTGTCCTGTGTCGGCAATGTGGCGTAGGGGACAGTTGAGAAGAGCCTCAGCAGCACGAGGGAGCCCTGAAAATATTCAAAGATAATATCAATGAACTCCTGAGCCAACTCTTCGGCCGTATCAATTCCCTGAATACTTTTCACCGAATTAAGCAGAATTTCAAAATCACTGGAATTTGCGTCTGACATTTTTTTCATGATTTTTTCCTTTATAGATGCGACCTGCTCACATCTTCTCTGTTCTCATTACTGTTTCTGCCGCCAAGATACCGGACATTGCTGCGGAACTTACGCCATAACCCGGATATGTGGTCTGTCCTGCCTGAAATAATCCGCTGATCGAAGAACCGTGCGGGAAATATGCCCGGGGATCAGCAGTCGGTGACAATCCGTAGACCGCCCCTTTGTAAAGGTGCATTCTGTCCTGAAAATCCTTTGGACCTGTCACCCGTTTCACCGCGATATCAAGATCGTGAATGCGGGAAAGCGCCCTGACCGCTGATGTGACCATTCCTTCCTTTTTTTGAGTGTTCCAATCATCCGCCGGAATATTCTGTTGTATGGGGGGAAACACCTCGATGATGCTTCCACCGCGAGGCGCCAGCTCCGGCATGGTAACCGTAGGCACTGTGTAAACAGGCCATTTCATTTCATCCTCATCCGGCATAAACACTTTGAATTGGTCATCCATCATCGGAAGTATGCTGTTGCAATGGCTGCGCGCGTCTACAAGGTTTGACAGGCCCAACTGGATAACCAGTGTTTTATGTGACAACGGAGCACTCCGCACCTTTCGCCGCATACCATTTGGTATGTCCTCGTCATTCAGTAGTGAACTGAAAGTCGCCATACCGCTTGCCGTTGATATTACGGCATCAGCCTCAACCAGACCTTGCCCCTCAACTTGCAACCCATGAACCCGGCCATTCCTGATGATGATTTTGTCAGCCTTCGAATTGAGGAATATTTCACCGCCATTATTCATTAAAGACCGGCTCAGCGCTTCGGGTATTTTCCCCATGCCTCCCTCAGGCAGGTAAAATCCCTCCGTAAGCATGGCAACAAGCCCCAAAATGGATAGGACCGGTGTTTTCTGAGGCGGCATGCCTGAAAAGAGCATTACGCCTGACATTGCAGAACGAACTGCTTCGTCGCTGAAGAGATTACATATCTCTGAGGCAACTGACCCGCGGAATTTTGGCAGATGACGCCACCCCTTTACAATAAACCGTGACAATGAGAACGGGTGGCGGAGAATATCGTCCGCAAAGAGACGACGGACCGGCTCCCACTTTTTCAGCATGCTGTCAAGTTCTTTCTGGAGCTGCCCCTCTTTCGCCCCGCCTTTCCTTCTGACCGTCACGTCAAGCCCGTTGCCGAAAGTCACAACAGTGCCGTCAGGTAAAGTTGTTGTCTGGTTAGCAATTATTTTTCTTAACGGCAGGAGCGAAGAGCGGTCAAGGCCTAATCTCTCAAATACATGCTCCAGGATACCGGGAAAGGCCAGATACAGGGCGCCATCGTGAAACGTGTACTCGTTCATGTAAGTGTTGGCGCAGCAGCCTCCGAGCTTATCATTGGCTTCGAAGAGCTTCACTCTCATACCTTTTTGAGAAAGCAGTCCGCCAGCTGCCAATCCAGACACACCTCCGCCGATAATTGCCACCGTCTTAATTTTGCTCACAGCATTTTCCTCTCCGATTACTTTCGTTGCAATTCAACAGTTGAATGAATATTCGATCATTCATGATCTTAAAAGTATCCTTTCATAAGTCTGTCGACCCATTCCGGTACTGTAGCATTTATCATACGATCATATGCTGGATAGTAGGGTTTCACATCAACGACCGGGGTTCCATCGATTGCGTCCAGTCCCCGGACTATCAGCGCTCCATATTCGACCCTGACAATTGATACCGCTGTAATGCCTATCGGATTTGGACGATCCTTCGCCCTCTGTGCAAAAATGCCAACCTCAGGCATGGTATCAAGTCCCCGCGGCCTGCGCACGAGATGTTTGGATGGATCAAAAAGAGCCTCATGCAAGAAAGTAACAATGAGTGCGTGTGAAAACTGTTCGATTCCCTGCAAGCCCTTGCGGTACTCTTGTTGAAGAACAACCCGGGCATCAACCTTGCCCCATTGCTCATCCTTCTGTTCCTTGACAGATGATTCTACGTATCCGATTATCTTGAGTATTATATTGTTCATTAATATCTCCTCACGATTTTTTCGGAACATCACGCGAAAACAGTCTCGGCAGTTCCCATGGATGCCATTTCAAATAATTAGCTATTGGAGGTGGATCTGGCGGATCTGTTTTCGTCTCTTTCGCTGTTCCCGTCCACTCGAACTGCAGGTGCTTAACGCAGCCTGGCATCTTCATCTCTTCCAGTGCATCAAGAGCGCCCAGAAGCACAGCCCTCTGCACATCTTTGTCCCCGGGCTTCCCCATTGTTTGTCCAAACGGATGTTCTATCCCGGCAAGGCGCGGCACGCGCACCGCCGATGTCAGGTCTGGAATGTTTGATAATGCAATGGTCGTAATTCCTGCACGCTCTATCTCCCGTTGTGCCAGTCCGACGGACCAGCAACAGACAGGTCAGGCAGGGACCAGCACCACAACATCTACTGCATCTGCCCTGAGATGTCCGATTATCGCGGGGATGCTTTTCTCTAACAGCTCCCGTGGATCGAGAATGTATCCCATAATCGAATAGTGTGATGGTGCCGCACGGCCGACCTTCCGCATCTCAACCAGCTCTTGCAGCCGTTCTATTGGCAGGAGGCAGTTCATGTCCTGCTCAGCCGGACGCGGATCAATGTGCATATGATACACTCGGATATCTTTGGTCTTTGTCCCATTGGGAATCATACGATATGACGGATCGCCCCACCACGGATTTTGGCGCTCTCCTTCCTGATCAAATGGACGATCTGTCTTAAGAGCAATCCCTCCAGTGCTAATCAGTGCAACAGTACAATCAGACACCGGTTTGGATAGAGATGTCCAGGGAATCTCACGCGGATATTCGAGTTTGGTCCACGATCTGATAAGTCTTTTGCTTACACCACTGATGAAATGATACGAGTCAACAATTTTTGTCATAGCTACTATTCCTCCTCACTTCTGTACAATCCTAAATGCATGCAAACGGCCAAGCCAAGGGAGACAGCGGCTTTGTGCTGTGTCCCTCTCGAGCACATGTTCGACGTATTATTCATTTCTGTTTCGACGCTATTGCCACTGACTCTTGCAAAGGCAACATGTTTCCCGTTGTCAAGTAGTGGTTGAGCATGACTTCTCCCATACTAAACTCGAAAGAAAAGTTCTTTGATAGTTCGTTGAGTGCCTGGTTTCCCTGTTCAGTCAGGCCAACGAGCAGCAGCTCATTTACAGCGCGGGTTGTGCCATCTCCATTGTCTGTGAGTGCAATGGAAATGCTCATTGTCCTGAGCACATTCACGCGGACAAATTCGATCCTTGTATTTGGCTCGTATCTGCATACTACCCACACATCGTCCGATGTCTCTCCTGGTAGCCGCGTTCTGAAGACACAGTTCTTTTCAGCAATTCCTGAGTCGGAGTGGAGAATCTCGCACTGCCAAGGTTCTATCCACTCATATTCACGGACCGGACAAAGGAGAGGGAATACCTTGTCGGGTGGAGCTTGAAACTGCTGAATAAAACTGCTTTTGATTTTTTTTGCTCTGAAATTACTCATGTCTTATTTCCTTTCTTGTTAATTACATTAATAAGGTATTTCTTTGCCCACACATACGATGGAATAAATGTGCAATACAGCACCAGATACAGGATAAATATCGGCAGCATGTTTGATATTGTAATCCGGCCCGATCTCACAACAAAAAAAGCTGCACCGGATAGAACAGTTACAACAGGGAACAGGGTAATAAAAAGGATGTCGGCACGCTCTATGGGTCGTAGTTGCGCCCAGAACAATAACACTGTCCAGCCCAACATCAAAGCCCCTGCAATCCGCGAAACATATAAATATATCTGTGACATCTCAAATGGCTGGGGCTGAAGAACAAGCTTAGCGGCTTTAGGTGAAAACAGCAGTATCGTCGCAACAGCATCAGCAATGATCCCGATCCAGTATGATGTCTTAAGAAGTTTATTCATATGTTTCCTATAAAAAAAATCGTCTCAGCCTTTCTATCAAACCTTGTTTGTTAGCATCAGGGGAAGATATTGCTATCGATGCCTCCGAAAGGGCCCAGGTAATGACTCGCCCTTTTTTACTGATCAGGAAGCTCTGATCACTGCATAATATATGATCTTCACCATCATTTTGCTGTGTGACACTGACCGTGCCTTTTTCGCATGATATTAACGTTCTCCTGCTGTCACCGTCGATCTTCAGCACTGAGTTCTCGCCGACGGTTATCTTTAAGGATTTCATGTTCGCCTCCCGCCTACTCATACGCCAGCGCTTCCCGTGTCGATACTTTAACTGCGTTGCGTGCCGGGATGCGGCTGGCCAGCCACCCAAAAACTAACGTTGCAATCAGGGTTATAACAAATCCAGTCTTGCTGAACGAAGAACGAAGCTCGACCTCCAGCATCAGGTTGCCGAAAAATCTTGAGGCAACGATACTGAGCGGCCACGATAATAGCAATCCGAGAAAGATACTGATAACGCTTACTATCATCCCTTCTGCTACAAACAAGTTATAGATGATCCTGGGAGTGGCCCCTATTGCCCTAAGCACACCGATCTCACGGGTCCTCTCCATGATATTGATACTCGTGGCGGATGCCATTCCTATAGCACTGACAACCAGCACCAGCAAGGCAAAGAAAACGATTGTCACGAGGATTATTTTCAGGTGGTCGTAAATAATTTTTACCCGTTCCGCCTGCATCATGACATAGAGCACTTGCAGGCTGGACGGCCCGATCGCCTTCTCTATATCTTTTTTCAGGGCTATTACCTTGTCATAGCTTTTGTCCTTGGCGACAAACATCAAGCTGTTGATATAGTGGTCCGGATTGGCAAAAGCATCATACTGCTCCTGGGCCATATAGATCTTCGGTCTCTCAAGTTCTTCAACGATCCCGACCAGCTTTGCCTTTAATTGTTTTCCTCTGACACACAGCGTATGATAACCGCCGATTGCCGGATTATCGTACATCGCTGCTGCCTCCTGATTCATAACGATCTCCGGATCGACCGGACCGCTTAACCAGCGCCCCTTGATGGACCTGAAGGCAAGTAGATCGGTGTTGTAGGGAAGTGCGACAATCCCTACTCCCGCATCCGTTGAGACGATCATATTTTGCATTGCGCCGCGGCCGCCGTTCCACGTTTCGATCCGGCTGATATTGTCAATGCCTCTGAAATATTTCAGCGCCTCTTCTTTAGGCATCTGGTTGATCAGCACCACCTGGACATCATGTTTCATACTGTTGTTCACGTCCGACAGGAGGTACTTGAGGGATTGCTGCACATTGAACCCTGTGCTGAATATCGCCACACCGAGTGCCATGGCAGCTACCGTGACCGCAAGGCGTTTTTTGCGGCGCATGGTATTCTCGAAGGCAAGTACAAGATTTTTCGGAAGCGGCAATTTATTAATGACCCCGGACTTCTTCGCGGCCGTGTCCAGTTGAATGCCGTAATCGCTTAACGCTTCACGGACAGAGGTCCTTGTGCCCTTTAAAATCGCCGGGAGGGAGAGTAAGACCGGCGGCAACAGACTCGCGACTATAAGATAAAAATACATATAATGCGGCAGGGATGTGGTAAGGACTTCGAAATTAAGGACCTTCGCCACAAAGAAAGCGTATGCGTAGCCTGACTTGACCGCAAGCGGTATTGCGATCACCCCGGATATAACTCCAAGGACCAATACCATCGTCAAATAGATTTGAATGACCTTTGACCGCGACGCGCCAATGGCCTTGAGAATTCCAATTTGCCGTATTTGCCTTGCCAGAATAGCAGCTATTAATTGAGAGACCAGAACGGCCCCCAAAAAAAACGCAAGGAACCCGATACTCCCCTCTAAAAACAGCAGTGTGTTTAACTGCCACTGGTGGGGATGCTCCATAAATTTAGGTATATTAACGGTATCAACTGCAATATCCAAGGATTTGAAATAATTAACGAGACCGTCTGCGGCAGTCTGGACTTCCTCTTTCGTCTTTACATTTTTAAAACGAATGATCAACCGCTGGTTGGCTGCCTCACCGGTAATTTCCGAGTAAGTTCTTTTATTCACATAAGCATAGATCAGGTGGTCCTGCGTGCCCGGCGACTGCGCTGGATCAAAACTGATCCCGGCAACCGGAACATCAACGACCCTTCCTCCCGCACGAACGCGCGCAGGAGAACCGGCCTTCAGATCAGAAAAGCGGAGTCCGTCGCGTTCGATCAGCATGGCCCCGTCTTCTGGCGCAATAGGCCCGCCATTGTTCTTTTGGTCAAAAATTCGCGCCAGGTTGAAATCGTTAAAATCTTCCACGCCGAATAACCATAATGGTATCCATTCATCCCGACGCGTCTCGATCCTCAGCGTGGCAAAATCCCTGAATTCAGCCTTCTCAATTTCAGGACGATTTCGCAAGGCTGATAGATCCAGCCGATTAAAATCTTTGGATGCTATGACAGCATGAAGCGGGTCAGTCCTGACAAAATTTTCATTCAGATCGCGACTAAGGATGGTATACGACACCAGAATGGACCCGATGCCCCAGAGGCCGACCACCAGGGCGAGAATGACAAGAATTGTGCGGCCCGGATTGATCCGAAGATCGCCGATAACTTTTCTAAATCTCATGTTCATAGTAATGTCCTCCTCTATGATCTGTCGCCGCTCATGTCATCAACGATCATGCCGTCCTTCAGCGTAATGACCCGGTCATATTCAATGTCTGAAACTTTTTCGTGGGTCACTACAATGACTGTTTTACCGTTTTCAACAAGATCGACAAACAATCTTTGAATGGCCCCGGTGGTCTTACTGTCTAAATTCCCTGTAGGCTCATCCGCAACCAGGATAGGCGGGTCGTTGGCCAGTGCGCGTGCAATGGCTGCTCGCTGTTGCTCGCCGCCGGACAACGCGGCAGGAAACTTGTCTGCGTGCTGTGAAATGCCGACCTGGGCAAGCAGCGCCTCTGCCCGGTCGTTGCGCTCACTTTCTTTAATATTGCCGACGAAGTCCATTGCCAACAGCAGGTTCTCCCGGATGCTGAGAGTCGGAATTAGCTGAAAGAACTGAAAGACAATGCCGACATTCTCTCCCCTCCACTTTGCCAGGCGGCTTTCGTCCAACGTGTGCACATCAGTGGAATTGATCTTGACCGTTCCGCGGCTGGGATGGTCAATGCCCGTCAGCATATTGAGCAGGGTGGATTTGCCGCTCCCGGACTTCCCTGTGATCGCCACATGCTCCCCCTGTTCGATATGGAGATCAATGTTCTTCAACGCGTCAAAACGAACAGACGCCGATTCGAACCACCTCGAAACCTGATCGAGCTGAATAAAGTTTGACATGTTAGTGCTCCTCCTTATCGCTTACGCGTTATTTTTTTCGCTGGTGCGGTTTTACGCTTGCTATCTGGCGCAATGCCGCTCCATAGCGCCTCAACAAATCCCTTCACAGCATGGTCCATGTTCTTGCCGCCGTGGATCTCCATCAGCTCAAATACCGCCAGGCTGTGGATCGCCGAAACGAAGAGGCTGGCGGCGGCCGTAGGATTATCGGCTTTAATCGTTCCCCGTGCATTCGCCTCTTTCATGTGTGCGGCAAGCGCCTCTGCCAGTTCCTGCTCAGGCATACTTTTAAAGTGGGCCGTCACATCAGACATGCTGATCGAAGGATTGGTTATCAGATGCATGATGACGGGGATGAGCGTACGAAAATAGGCCAGGATCCTTTTGCCGATCTCGGTCAGGACCGGGCGCGGGTCGGTTTTTTCTGTAAATGAATGGATTATGGCCTCGATGTCGACCTGCTGCGGGACCATTGCAGCCAGAAAGAGCGCGGCCTTTGTCGGATAACGCTGATAAATGGTTGCCTCGGAGACCCCGGCCCGGCGGGCTATCTCCTTGGTTGACCCGAATGCGCCGTTTTTAAGAAACTCTTCCCGCGCATGCTGCAGCAACTGTTCATCTCGAACGACCTTTCGTCTTCCCATTGTTTCCTCCATGATTTATAAGTTATCACTCACTTATGATAAAAGTCTAACGTGTTCTTGTCAAGTCTTTTTTGTGAGGAGATGGATGGCGCGCTGTTTACCTGGGAAACTTCCGTGCGGCGCGTGTCCGCGCTTTGGCGGCCTCTACTGCGCGGTCCCTTGGCGGCGCGTTCGTCTCAAGCGAGTCCAGAAGTTTTCTTGAAGCTGCCGCAATCTCTTCAACAGCCGCAAGGAATGCAGCTTCGTTGGCCTTCGACGGCTTGTGGAAGCCGCTTACTTTTCTCACGAATTGCAGCGCGGCCGCGCGTATCTCTTCGCCCGTCACATGCGGTTCGAAGTTAAATAGGGTCTTGATGTTTCTGCACATAAGCGTTACCTCAAAGCAGGGGCGGGTTTCAAACCAGCCCCTACAGATGGACTATCTTCTGTTTCTTCGTAAGCAGTTCCCGGAAAAGGTCGCCGTTTTTCTCGGCCCGGCTCACGGCTTCCGAATGCAGGACCAGCAGTTTTTCGGGATCGCCCTGCTCAGCCAAAATTTCCAGCTCCTCCCATTCAAGGGGGAACGAGACTGTCGGTTTTTCCCTTGCGCGCAGGGAGTAGACGCAAATCATTGTCTTTGAGGAGTCGTTCTGAGACCAGTTGATGAAGACTTTTTTTGTCCGTTGTTCCTTCGCCATTTTTGAGGTCACCAGATCAGGATAGTTCCGCTGCAGGACTTCAGCCACGGCCTTTGAAAATTTCTTGGTGTCATCAAAGGTCGCTTCTCTGCGGTTCAAAGGGACATATACATGAAGTCCTTTTTTCCCCGATGTTTTCACATAGCCTGAAAGACTCATTTGAAAGAGTAAGTCCCGAAGTATCAGGGCCACCTTCGAGCAATCCAGAATGTTTGCCTGGTCCCCGGGATCAAGATCGAAGACAATGGAATCCGGGGTCTCAGGTGAACCGGCCCTGGCCAGAGGCACGTGCAGTTCAAGAGACGCAAGGTTCTCCACCCATATGAGCGTCTCCAGATCATTGACGAGACAGACTGTCATCTTCTCTTCTTTATGATGCACCTCCGCGGTTTTCACCCAGGCTGGACGATGGGAAGGACATCGCTTCTCGAAAAAGAAATCCTTTTCCGTTCCATCGGGATAACGCTTTAAGGTCAATGCCCGGTCTTTCAAATGCGGCAGTATGAAGTCCGCGATCCGGCGGTAGTATTCAAGGACATGGGCCTTTGTGAAACCATAGGAGGGATAGAGGTCCTTTTTCAGGTTCGACAGGGAAAGTCTTCTTCCGGCAGCCTCAACGATTTTTTTGCTCACCGGTGCTCTTTCACTTTGCGCATGCTCTCCTCCAGCACCGCGACCAGATCGACCACACCTTCTTCCACTTCTTCCTCAATCTCAGGGGCCTCTACCGTACCTTTTTCTTTCGCCTTCTTCTCAAGGAGCTTCGTGATCTTTTTCCGGCGTTCGTCAGCGTATTTGTCGGGATGAAAGTCGGCGGTCATTTCCCTGATGATTTTTTTCATGCGGGTTTTCTCTTCGGATTCGACTTTTTCATCTTTCGGCAGGAGGTCCTCATCGGAAAGTATTTCCCCGCTGTAGTGAAGCGTGATCAGCGACAGTGCGCCATCCGTGCTCTTGACCGCAACGAGATACTCCCGATCCCGCAGCACAAATTTCGCGAGTCCCGCCTTGTTCGTTCGACTTATCACCTCAACCAGCAGGCGGTAGGCCTTTTCGCCGCCTTTGGAAGGAACAAGATAATACGGGTGATCATAATAGACCGGGGATACGTCTTTAATATCGATGAACTCCAGTATCTCGATCGTGCGGCTTCTCTCCGGAGATACGGATTCCAGCTCTTTGTCCGTTATCACGATGTAATTGTCGGGTGCGATCTCATATCCCCTGACGATCTCATCTGACGGGACGATGGTTTCTTCTTTCGGACAATACATTTTTCTTGCGAGGGGAGAATAATCTTTACTGTGAAGCATTCGAAAGGAGACACGCCCGGTCTCGACAGCCCTGACCAGCTTTACCGGTATCGCAACCAGGCTGAAACTTATTGTCCCGTTCCATATTTCCTGTAATGGCATATAACTCCTCAGTAAGTAAGAAGTTGGAAGTGGGAAGTAAGAAGTGAAAAAAAGAAGGAGCTAATTTAAAGATCTTTTTTACTTCTCACTTCTTACCTCTCACTTCTCACTTCTTACCTCTCACTTCTCACTTTTTCATGCTACCTTCTTCAAACTCGCCTTGAGCGCCTCAAGGAGTTTGTCCGGCGCTGTGGGTTTCAAATGTTTCGGGCGCAGGAGCGCGATCTTTTCTCCACGGGCTTTTTTATCTATCAAGTCCTGCAATTTTTTCTGATGTTCGTTTTGGAATTTCTGCGGCTCAAAAGGGGCTGACAACTGATCGATCAGGTCTCTTGCGATCTTCAGCTCTTTATCAGACAGGGGAGCTTTTTGCAATTCGAGAGATTGTACCGCAACCACTTCATCGGCATACCGCAGGGTATTCAGGCACAGGAGCTTCCCGCTTATCTGCAAGGCGCCAAGATAAGAACGCCTTCTCATGGTCCATGTGCAGATCCCCGCCGTACCCGTTTCCTTCAATGCGTCGGCAAGCGCGTTATATTCTTTTACAGTGATGTCCGGCTCCAGATAATACATGCGTTCAAAGAAAACAGGATCGATCTGTCCGGTCTTTACGAATTCATGGACTTCGATCATCCGGCCGTCTTCGGGATCGGTCTGTTCAAGCTCCGCCGGATCGACGAGGATATATTTTCTGTCCTCTAACTCAAACCCTTTGGCCTGTTCTTCAGGCGGTACGGGTACTTTTTCATACGCGCAGATCATCTGCTGGTGCAATTTCACACGATCACGCTTGTGCAGAAGATGAAACTGTATCCGCTCCTGCTGTACCGCCGTATGCAGCTTCACCGGCACATTGATATCGCTGAACTGGATATACCCTTTCCAGAGCGTCCTTCCCGACATTGAAAATCCTCCTCCTTTAATAAACCACAGAGACACGGAGACACAGAGGAAAACAACTCTTGTCCGCAGATTTCGCAGATTACAAAGATTTAAAAATAATTTCTAAAACCTGCGTTCATTTGTGCAATCTGTGGATGAATTTTTTTATTCTTCTCTGTGCCTCCGTGTCTCTGTGTTTATTTTTTTGTCCTTACCCATAAGAGAAATATAGCACACAATGTCCCGCTGTCAAGGTTTAGAATTAAGTTCTTTATGACATGTGACGATATAACCTCAAGGACCGTTCCAATGAAATACGTTAAAGAAGAACAACAGCGGATCGAGAAGTTAGAGTCAACGGTCAAGAACTATATAGAGCACCATCTCGGAAAGGACTGCGAGCGGTCTCATACTTTTGACTTTTATATCGGGCTTGCCTATGCCATGCGTGACAGGCTTATAGAGGCATGGCTTGCTACGCAGAGGTCTTATTACAATACGAAGGCCAAGCGGGTCTATTACCTTTCTCTTGAATTCCTTGTCGGCAGGACGCTTGGCAACAGTATGGTCAACCTTGGGACTGAAGACGAATGCAGTCAGGCCATGGAAGCGCTGGGCTGCAAGATGGAGGACATAAGGGAGTCGGAGTGGGACGCGGGGCTCGGCAACGGAGGCCTGGGCCGTCTTGCAGCATGTTTCCTTGATTCCTTTGCCACGTTGGGAATCCCTGCTTACGGGTATGGAATAAGATATGAATACGGGCTCTTTTACCAGAAGATCAATGACGGGTATCAGATTGAAACCCCTGACAACTGGCTGAGGTACGGCAATCCGTGGGAAATCGCAAGGCACGGTCATTTTTTCTCAGTCCATTTTCATGGAAGGGTAAACCAGCATGTGGACCAGCATGGAATATTGAGGAATGAATGGGTCGAAACCGAAGAGGTCATGGCAATGGCATGTGATACTCCTATCCCCGGCTACAGGAACGACAATGTAATCAATATGAGACTCTGGACCGCAAAGTCTTCAAGGGATTTCGATCTGCACTTTTTTAATGGCGGCAATTATATCCACGCAGTTGAGAACAAGGCAAAGTCGGAAAGCATTTCAAAAGTGCTTTATCCCTCAGACCACATTATGGAAGGAAGGCTCCTGAGGCTGAAGCAGCAGTATTTCTTTGTCTCCGCGACCTTTCAGGACATTATCAGGAGGTATAAAAAAGAAGACCTTTGTTTTGATAATTTCACAAACAGAGTGGCTGTGCAGCTCAATGACACCCATCCTGCCATCGCAATCCCGGAACTTATGAGGATCTTGCTGGATATCGAAGGTCTTCCCTGGGAAAAGGCATGGGACATTACAGTCGGAACATTCGGGTATACGAATCACACCGTCATGCCGGAGGCCCTTGAAAAATGGCCGGTCTCAATGTTTGAAAACCTGCTGCCGAGGCACTTGCAGATAATCTATGAGATCAACAGGCGGTTCCTTGAAGAGATAAACTGGCGGTTCCCGGGAGATTTTGAAAAGAGGAAACGAATGTCGCTTATTGAAGAGGGAGATCAACAACTGATAAGGATGGCAAATCTTGCGATCGTCGGAAGCCACTCTGTCAACGGCGTTTCAAAACTCCATTCCGAGATACTCAAAGATCAAATATTCAAAGATTTTTATGACATGTTCCCTGAGAGATTCAACAATAAGACAAACGGCATTACACCGCGAAGGTGGCTCAGGAAGGCAAACCCTCTCTTGTCAGGCCTTATCACGGAACATATAGGAGATAAATGGGTTGCCGATCTTGATGAGTTGAAAAAACTTGCTCCACTTTCTGAAGACAGAGAATTCAGGGAAAGATGGATGGACGTCAAGACGGAAAATAAAGAACGTCTCGCGGAATACATTTTACAAAAGAACAATGTAAGCGTTAACGCAGGCTCCATGTTTGACGTCCAGGTCAAGAGGATACATGAATACAAAAGACAGCTTTTGAATGTCCTGCATGTCGTGACCCTCTATAACAGGATAAGACGCGGCACAGGTGAAGGACATACGCCCCGCACGGTGATATTTTCCGGAAAGGCCGCCCCGTCATACTGGATGGCGAAGCTTGTGATCAAACTGGTCCATTCAGTGGCAAATGTTGTTAACCACAACAAAGATGTGAGAGACAAACTAAAGGTGGTTTTCCTCAGTAATTATAATGTCTCTCTGGCGGAAAGAATAATACCTGCTGCTGACCTGTCAGAGCAGATCTCAACCGCGGGAACAGAAGCCTCCGGCACAGGCAACATGAAGCTGTCATTGAACGGAGCGCTGACAATAGGCACGCTTGACGGCGCGAATATCGAGATAATGGAAGAGGTGGGCAGGGACAACATATTTATCTTCGGGCTTACCCCGCAGGAAGTCACGGGGTTGAATAGCGCTGGTTATAATCCTTACAGCTATTATGAGAAGAACCAGGAATTGAAAGAGGTTTTAGACATGATAGGCAGCGGATATTTTTCACCGGAAAACGCCGGGCTCTTCAAACCTGTTGTTGACTCCATCCTCTATGGCGACACATATATGGTCCTCGCCGATTACGAATCCTATGTCCGCTGTCAGGAAAGCGTCGGCAAGCTCTATGCCGACAAACATGAATGGGCCAGAAAGTCGATCCTGAATGTCGCAAATATGGGAAGGTTCTCCAGCGACCGCACCATAAAGGAATATGCAAAAGAGATATGGGGGATAGACACGGAGAATATGAAGTCCCTCAGATAAGCAGGCGCAGCAAGGCTACGCCCCTGTCAAGCGATCAGCAATCAGCAAGAAAAATATAAAAGCCATGTGACTGCTAAAAAGTAAGGACGAACGGCCGTTCGCCCTTACTTTTTATTGCATCCCTTCACCAACCTACGGAAGTGAATGCGGTTTGCTGCGTTCGTGTACGGAATAGTTTTGGCCAGCACAAAACCAGTTGAAAAAATATCGAAATATCGAAATCAAGATTGACAAAATTCAGCGCGGCTTTTTATATTAACGCTGTTAAGAAAACGTAACGGCGTGAGGACAAGATCAATGGGAGTCATAGAAAAGCGGGCCAGGCACAAAGAGGAGTTTCGAAGGGAAATTCTCGATTCAGCCCGCGAGATATTTATCAGTGACGGGTACGACGGGTTTTCAATGCGGAAACTTGCCGGGAAAATAGACTATTCTCCGACCACCATCTATCTCTATTTTAAGAACAAGGACGAATTGCTCTTTGCCATATGTGAAGAGTTCTTTGCCAGGTTTCTCGCTAAACTGAATCGTATCCGGTCTGTTTCTCAGAGACCTGTCGAGACCCTTCGGCAAGCCGTTATTTATTTCATGAATTTCGGGCTTAAGAACCCTGATCAATACAAGCTGATCTTTTTTACGAAGAGCGTTTACGGAACACGGGAGGAATTAGTTGAAAAGGAATCTATGGCGCGAAACACCTACTTCGTATTCAAAGATATAGTGCAGGACTGCATCAACGCCGGGAAACTGCGGAAGACGGAAGTGGATGTGATAGTGGATATATTGACAATAGCATCTCACGGTGTTATAGCGAAGAATATATATTGCGAAAATTTTCTGAAAGATAGAATCGAAATTGTCGCGCATACTCTGGTGGACGTGTTGCTGCGTGGATTACGGAAGTAGATTCTTTTTCTGTCAATATAATGTGTTGGAAGCCAGTTCCAGAGTAAAAGAGAAATTGATGCTAAATATTAATGGAGGAATCGGACATGTTATTTTTATGGATGAATAAACAAACCGGGAGCAGGGCCGGAAGAATTGCTATTGCCGGGATGCTTGCCGGATATCTTGTTGTGGCCGGCTGCGGAAAACAGAGCGAGGTCTCAAAGGCGGCGCCGCCGCCTCCCGAAGTGGGAGTCATTGCGGTACAACCGCAGCGCGTGGCGCTTACCACGGAGCTTGCCGGTCGCACCTCTGCCTTTCTCATTGCAGAAGTAAGACCGCAGGTAGGGGGCATTATTCAGAAACGCCTGTTTACAGAAGGCTCAGACGTCAAGGCAGGGGACGTGCTCTACCAGATCGATCCGGCCTACTACCAGTCAGCCTATAACAGCGCAAAGGCGGCGCTGGCCAGAGCTGAAGCCAATCTTATTCCGCTCCGGCTTAAGGCCGGGCGCTATCAGGACCTTGTGAAGATCAATGCGGTCAGCCAGCAGGACTACGACGATGCAAGCGCGGCGCTTAAACAGGCTGAGGCCGACATAGAGTCCGGCAAGGCAGCGGTCGAGACTGCCCGGATAAACCTGGCGTATACAAAAGTAATTGCTCCCATCTCCGGACGGATCGGCAGATCATCAGTCACTGACGGCGCTCTCGTGACCGCCAGTCAGTCTGCTGCGCTTGCCACCATTCAACAGCTCAGCCCCATGTATGTGGATGTCACACAGTCAAGCTCCGAGTTGCTGCGTCTCAAGCAGAACTTCGCAAGCGGCCTTCTGAAAAGCAACGGCGCGGACCAGGCAAAGGTGAGGCTTCTGCTGGAGGACGGCAGCGCCTATCCATTGCAGGGCATACTGAAGTTTTCTGAAGTCACAGTGGACCAGAGCACGGGCTCCGTCATGCTTCGGGCGATCTTTCCGAATCCAAACCAAACACTTCTTCCGGGCATGTTTGTCCGCGCTATCATGGAGGAAGGTATCAGCGAGAATGCAATCCTTGTTCCTCAGCGCGGGGTAACTCGTAACCCGAATGGGAGCGCCATGGTAATGGTGGTTGGAAGCGAAGAGAAGGTGGAACCCAGGACCATCAAGGTCATACGGACCGTAGACGACAACTGGCTGGTCAGCGAAGGACTGAAAGCAGGCGACCGGGTCATTCTGGAAGGACTGCAAAAGGCGCGACCGGGAACGCCGGTCAAGGCCGTGGCGTTCGGAAGCAATGCGAATGGAACTCCTGCTGGCGCTCCGAAAACAGCCGGAAGCAAATAAACTTAAAAAAGGCTTTTACCACAGAGAACGCAGAGGAAACATTTATGCTTCATAAGAAAAATACAGGACACAGAGCAATAACCCAAAAGGTATATTCAGAATTCTCTATGAACTTTTGCTGCACTAAAAAATCTCTGTGTACTCTGTGGTGTAATAGCTGTTTATTTTGATCAATAAAGGAGAAATTTCATGCCCAAGTTTTTTATAAATCGTCCCATCTTCGCAATAGTCATAGCCATCATGATCATGCTGGCAGGACTGCTGGCGATCAAGACTTTGCCGGTATCACAGTACCCTCCTATCGCACCGCCGCAGATTACCATTAATGCCGTGTATCCCGGGGCGTCGGCCCAGACAGTGCAGGACACCGTAACCCAGATCATAGAACAAAAGATGAACGGCATTGATAACCTGATCTACATGTCATCTGCCAGCGACTCTGCCGGTGCGGTGTCTATCAACCTGACCTTCAAGGCCGGGACCGACCCGAACATCGCCCAGGTGCAGGTGCAGAATAAACTGCAACTGGCCACGCCGCTTCTGCCTCAGATCGTGCAGCGGCAAGGTATTCAGGTGGTCAAATCCACCAGGAACTTTTTGATGATCGTCGGGCTCGTATCTGAAGACGGCTCCATGGACCGTAACGCGCTGACCGACTATATGGTCTCCAACCTTCAGGATATTATCAGTAGATTGGAAGGAGTAGGTGAACTTCAATTGTTCGGCACTCAGAACGCAATGCGGATCTGGCTGAATCCTGCCAAACTCAATAACTTTCACCTGACCACCAACGATGTGATTGCGGCGCTTCAATCCCAGAATGCCCAGGTCTCGGCGGGCCAGTTCGGCGGCACCCCAGCTGCTCCGGGTCAGCAACTCAACGCCACCATAACGGCCCGTACATTGCTGCAGACAACGGAGCAGTTCGATGCCATTATTCTGCGCACCAACAGCGATGGGTCCACGGTAAAACTCAAGGATGTGGCTGTGAGTAAGATTGGGACCGAAAGCTACGATATCGAATCTTTTTACAAAGGGAAGCCGGTAGGCGGCATGGCGATCAGGCTCGCAGCCGGGGCCAACGCACTTGAGACAGGTGATCGGGTGAAGGCCAAGATGGAGGAGCTTTCAAAATATTTTCCCGCAGGAATGAAAGTGGTATATCCCTATGACACCACACCCTTCGTCAGGATCTCCATAATGGAAGTGGTCGAGACACTGATCGAGGCGGTCTTTCTCGTTTTTATCATCATGTTCATATTTCTGCAGAACATCCGGGCCACACTGATCCCCACCATCGCAGTGCCGGTAGTGCTGTTAGGTACAATGGGTGTCCTGGCGGCTTCCGGTTTTTCCATCAACACCCTGACTATGTTTGCGCTGGTAATTGTCATCGGACTACTCGTGGACGACGCTATAGTCGTTGTCGAGAACGTGGAAAGGATCATGTCTGAGGAGGGCCTGTCGCCCCACGATGCCACTGTTAAGTCGATGGGGCAGATCACCAGCGCACTGTGGGGCATAGCCACAGTCCTGACTGCGGTTTTTTTGCCGATGGCTTTCTTTGGCGGTTCCACCGGCGTCATTTATCGTCAGTTCTCCATCACCATTATCTCCGCCATGATACTGTCGGTGATGGTTGCGATGATCCTGACCCCGGCGCTTTGCGCCACCCTGCTCAAGCCGATTGAAAAAGGGCATCACCTCGGTGAGACAGGCTGGTTCACGTGGTTCTTCCGCCGGTTCAATAAATTGTTTGACCGCAGCAGGGCGTTGTATGAGCGGATCGTCGGACGCTCTTTTGGCAAACAGAAACGCTATCTGATTTTGTATGGATGCATCGTGATCGCAATGGCATTCTTTTTCCTGCGTCTACCAACCGCATTTCTGCCGGATGAGGACCAGGGGTTCATCGTCTGCCAGATACAACTGCCTGCCGGAGCAACCCAGCAGCGGACCATACAGGTGATACGCCAGATCGAGAAGCATTTTATGGAGCAGGAAACCAAAACTGTGGATGCGATAATCACAGTGGCAGGCTTCAGCTTTGCCGGTCGCGGACAGAACATGGGAATAGCCTTTGTGAAACTGAAGGACTGGAAGCTGCGCGGCTCCGCTGATCTGAAGGCGCCGGCCATTGCCGGCCGGGCAATGATGGCATTCTCACATATCCGGGACGGTATGGCCTTTGCCTTCTCACCTCCGGCGGTTGTGGAGCTGGGGCAGGCAAACGGTTTCGATCTCCAACTGCAGGACCGCGGCGGCCTTGGCCATGAAAAACTCATGGAGGCGCGCAACCAGCTCCTGGGCATGGCAATGAAAAACCCGAAGCTGATCGCTGTGCGCCCAAACGGCCAGGACGATTCTCCCCAGTTCAAGCTGGATATCGATGATGTTCGGGCAGGCGCACTTGGTGTGTCCCTGACCGATGTCAACAGCGTTCTGTCCACTGCCTGGGGCAGCGCCTACGTCAACGACTTTATACAAAACGGCCGCGTCAAGAAGGTCTATCTGCAGGCAGACGCCAAATACCGGATGCTGCCGGAGGACATCAACAGTTGGTATGTCAGCAACAAAAGCGGTGAGATGGTGCCGTTCTCCGCATTCTCCACCGCCCACTGGCAGTACGGCTCCCCTCGTCTGGAGCGCTACAATGGAATTCCATCTATGGAGGTCATGGGGCAGGCAGCCCCCGGGGTGAGCACAGGTGAAGCGATGACCGAGATGGAGAAGATGGCCGCCCAACTGCCCGTCGGGATCGGTTACGAGTGGACAGGCCTCTCGTATGAAGAAAAAAATGCCGGGGCCCAGGCGCCGGCGCTCTACGCCATATCGCTTCTGGTGGTGTTTCTGTCCGTAGCGGCATTGTATGAGAGCTGGACCATCCCCTTTGTCAATCTGCTGATGCTGCCGCTTGGACTTGTGGGAGCGGTTACTGCTGTCACGCTGCGCGGACTGCCCAATGATATCTATTTACAGATCGGCCTGCTTACCACTGTGGGGCTTTCCACCAAGAACGCCATCCTGATCATTCAGTTTATTAAGGCGCAATTGCATCAGGGCCATGAACTGGTTGAGGCAACTCTCTCGGCAATAAAGATCAGGCTGCGTCCTGTCCTCATGACTTCACTGGCCTTCTTTTTCGGCACCCTGCCGCTGGCCCTGACACGTGGAGCAGGGGCCGCGGCACAGAACGCTATCGGCACAGCCGTTACAGGCGGACTGCTCTCAGCTACTTTCATCGACTTGATATTTATTCCATTCTTTTTTGTGTTAGTGTCACGGTTGTTTGGCCGGAGTAAACACAAACCGCAGGCAGCGCCTGCTGCTGCCGATGCTGCGGAGGGGAAGTGATATGAAAAGATGCTTGATTAACGATCTCAAATCAGTATGCACATCAGTAATGGGTTATTCGTCATTCCGGCTTGTCCGGAATCTTTCTTCGGAAGGATTCCCGACGCGCTTCGCTTGCGGGAATGACAGCAATGGGAAACATGGCACCGGACTCCGCGGAGCAGCCGTTGCTGTTGCCTTGCTTGTTCTTTGCGGCTGCACCATGGCCCCGAAATATACGCGCCCTGAAGCGCCTGTTCCGTCCGAATGGCCGGGCGGCCCGGCTTACAAGGACAGCGCAGCCAAACCGGGTGACCGGGCAATTGCCGACATCAAATGGCAGGAGTTTTTTATCGATAAACAACTGCAAAAGCTGATCGCCCTCGCGCTTGAAAACAACCGCGACCTGCGAATAGCCGCGCTCAACATTGAAAAGTCGCAGGAGCTGTATCGCATCCAGCGCGCCGATCTCTTCCCTACGGTCAACGCTGCCGGCAGCGCCGTGAGTGCGAGGACACCGGGAGTGCTCTCAGCCACCGGGAACGCTATAACAACACACCAGTACAGCGTCAACCTCGGGTTCAGCGCCTATGAACTCGATCTGTTCGGCCGCGTGAGGAGTCTTAAGGACCGGGCGCTGGAGCAATTTTTTGCTACCGAAGAAGCACGCCGCAGTGTACAGATCAGCCTGGTGGCCGAGGTGGCAAGCAACTACCTCACACTTGCAGCAGATAAAGAGCGCCTGAAAATCGCCAGAGACACCTTCGAGAGCCAGCAGGCATCATACAACCTTATCAAACGCCGCTTCGAAGCAGGGGCCTCGTCGGAACTCGATCTCCGCCAGGCACAGACGAGTGTTGATTCGGCCCGTCTGGATATTGCCCGCTTCACCAGCCAGGTGGCGCAGGACGAAAACGCACTGGCCCTCGTGACCGGCTCGCCTGTGCCGTCTGATCTCCAGCCGTCCGCGCTCAGCGAGATTACCGCACTGAAAGATTTCAGCGCGGGTCTGCCGTCCGAAGTATTGCAGCGCCGTCCCGACATTACGCAGGCCGAACACCTTCTCAAGTCTGCTAATGCAAACATCGGCGCGGCGCGCGCCGCGTTCTTCCCGCGCATCACACTCACGACGAGCATCGGTCTGTCAAGCGATGAACTGTCGGGACTCTTTGAGGGAGGGACCGGGACATGGATGTTTGCGCCGCAGATCACCCTGCCGATCTTCGATGCGGGACGAAACCTTGCCAACCTAAAAGTGACGGAAGCCGACCGTAAAATATTTTTGGCCCAGTATGAGAAAACGGTCCAGAGCGCCTTCAGGGAAGTGGCCGACGCCCTTGCGCAGCGCGGCACTCTTAGCGATCAAATGGAAGCGCAGCAGTCTCTTACAGACGCAACTGCCACAAGCTTCCGCTTATCTCAGGCGCGCTACGAAAAAGGCATAGCGAGCTATCTGAATGTCCTCGATTCGCAGCGCTCTCTCTACAGTGCGCAGCAGGGCCTGATCGCCGTCCGCCTTTCCCAACTCACCAATCTGGTGACACTCTACAAGGTGCTGGGCGGAGGCGCGGGAGAATGAGGTTTTGGGCAAATGTTGCAGCCGCTAATGATCGCAATCCCTTTTGATATAGATGAAAAAGTTCTTGCCTTGAAACTGATGATGTAACACAGAGAAGACTTGATCCGTATTGTAAATTACACAAGGAAGGCCGCGTTTCATTTTTAGCATACGGTCCAAAATGAGCCTGATAATTCAAAATGGACCGTCCATAACAAGCTAATCTTAATCTGTCTTGATCCTCCAAATTAAAAACTTTTTGATTTTACACGATATACCGATTTGGCATTTCCTTTGCATATATAATATCCGGAACTTCGCGTGAGATGACAGGGTAGTCAAAAAACATTGGCCCTTGCACTCATTCAAGAAGAAATATTCAATCAACCCATTTCTTGAAAAGGAGAAAAAAATGTTAGTACTCAAAAAGTCCTTTCCGCAAAATATTATCTTTCTGCTGGCCTTCGTCGTGGGAGTTGCCGGAATTGCAAACGCAAATCCACAGGCTGAGGGGGCGGAGCATTACCCGGGAAGATATGCATTAATCGCATGGAACGACCTCGGCATGCACTGTATGGACCATGATTATTCCGTCTTTGCAATACTGCCGCCATACAACAACCTCCATGCACAGCTCATGGACAAATTCACAGGCAAGCTGGTCAACTCTGGCGTTACCATTACTTATGAGGCGACTAAAGACACGAACGGTTCGATCAACAGCACCAGCATCGGCAAGACCAATTTCTGGGATTGGGTAGTAGCGCTGTTCGGAGTGTCCATGAGTCCCGACGTCGGGCTGGCAGGCAATCCGGTCCAGAGCCTGACTCCTGCGAAAATGACTTATGATACGGCAAATGGATACTGGAAAGCTGATGGGGTCCCTTCTACTCCATACGATGATAATGGCAATGCAAACTATTACCCGATGGTGAAGGTCATAGCAAAAGACCGCTACGGCCGTATACTTGCAACCACCAGAACGGTCCTGCCTGTAAGCGATGAGATGACCTGCGTGCATTGCCACGCATCCGGCGATGGTGACCCTATGGCCCAGCCCTCGCCTGACTGGGTGTATGATCCAGATCCCGGTAAGGATTGGAAGAGAAATATCCTTCTGCTGCATGACAACAAGAACATAAACAATGCCACATATCAGCAGGCGCTTCAGAACAAAGGTTACAGCGCAGACGGTCTTCTGGCAACATCGGACTCTGGCAAGCCCATATTGTGCGCCGGTTGTCATTCATCGAATGCTTTGGGAACACCGGGTTTCACGGGAGTAAAACCCTTGACCGAAGCTATTCACTCATGGCATGGGACAATGGCGATGGACGATAACACCGGAATGCCTATGGACCAGACAACTGACAGGAGCGTCTGTTATTATTGCCATCCAGGTTCGACCACACAGTGCCTTAGGGGTGTCATGGGCACAGCAAAGGACCCGGACGGCAATCCGCTGCTGCAATGCACAAGCTGCCATGGCTCTATGTGCAATGTAGGCGCGCCCGGAAGGGCAGGCTGGACAGACCTTCCGAGGTGCCAGAACTGTCACTATTGGTCTGACGCCACCAGAAGTTATGTGCGTGACACCAGTGTCTTTGACCAGTCAGGCAACTTCAGGCAGACGGCGAGTATTTTCTCAAGCGGAACAAACCTCTACAAAGTCGGCTCCGGAGCCGGCGGACACGGCAATGTGCAGTGCGAAGCCTGTCATGGATCGACTCACGCAGAGTATACGACGTCGGAGCCCAATGATAACGTACAGAGTTTGCGGATCCAGGGACACACCGGGACCATTTCCGAATGCTCTGCCTGTCACATACGGCCTTTACCTGTAACAAGCAACGGCGGCCCGCATGGTCTCCACACTATTGGACAAATGTGGGTGCGTACCCACGGCTTGTTTGCAAAGAAAGACCTCTCACATTGCAACCAATGTCATGGCTCAGACCTTAAAGGAACACCGTTGTCCAAGGCTTTTACCAGGCGGACTTTATTCTCGTATGGCAAGTACAAAATTTTCGCTCAGGGACACGCGGTCAGTTGCGACGATTGTCACTACGGAAAACGGAGACTAAAGCTGTAGCTATCAAAAAAAACAATCCTGCAGGATTAAAATTTTAACCCCGTTAAGAAAATCTTTAACGGGGTTTTGTTTTCATGAATGCGGCCCGGTTTATTGCTTGATTATCGTGGTTGCCTCAGCGCCTTTCGGAAGCAGCATATTGACCACCACTCTGGCAGTAGAAGCTCCGGCGTTGACGGCTGAGTGCAGGTTGCCGGGGGCCTCAGTCCAGCTCTCTCCGGCCTTTATTGTCTTTTCGCTGCCCTTCTCTTTGATGGTTATCTCACCCTGCAGCACTATTACGAGAACGTACCCGCCATGCATATGTTCCGGGAAACCCGCCCCTGGCGGGAAGTCTATTATGAGGGTCATCTGATCATATTCTCCACCCGGAAGAGTGACCGGCATCTTGGCCTGATAGGTTGTGGCCGGGCCCGGTGTGGTGGGTTGGTTTCCTTTCTCTTCAGCTGCTGCCACGGTAACAAAGAGAAGCCCCATGAGGGCGATAAATAAAAGTTGCTTTAGAGTTTTCATTGTGCACCTCCTGATTTTCTGTCTTCAAAATAAATTATAGGGCATTTTCGAAATATGTCAAAAAATATTTCCTGCCCCGTGACCTGACCCTATGCCTTCACGCAGTCTCCCATTCCGGATTCCACACCACTTCCCACAAATGCCCATCCGGGTCCTGAAAATAACCTGAATAACCGCCCCAGAAAGCATCCGCTGCAGGCTTGATCATCATTGCCCCGGCTTTTTCCGCCTGCTTCATTACCTCGTCAACTTCTTTCCTGCTATTTACGTTGTGACCGATGGTAAATTCAGTGCTGCTTGGCGGCTGAAGAGGAATAGTTGAGTCACGGGCAATACTCTTTCGGGGCCAGAGGGCCAGCTTCACACCGTTTTGCAGATCAAAGAACGCGACTGCACCGTATTCAAATTCTTCCCCGATAATTCCCCCGGTCGGCAGGCCGAGCCCGTCACGATAAAATTCAAGCGACTTTTGCAGATCGTCCACTCCTATTGTAACCACCGTAATTCTCGGTTTCATAATTTGTCCTCCATAAACTAATTTCCCTTCTTAAGCCGTTTACGGCGCGCGAGTTCTGCCTCAGTTGGATTATCCAGCGCAAACGATCCGGTTTTGATCTCTCCCGCACGTTTGTATGTGGCTATGATGACTCCGGTGGTTGACGTCTTGCTCTCAAGGAGTTCGAATCCGGACGGGATGGCGCCCTCGCCAAAGATTCGCTTGCCTGTGCCGATGACAGCAGGAAAGATCTTCAACCGCAGCTCATCAATGAGATCGTGTTTCAGAAGTGTCTGGATAAGATCGCTGCTGCCATGCACCTGCAATTCAGGCCCATCCTGTTGTTTAAGCTTTATAATTTCCTGCGGAACATTGTTCCTGATAAGCGTGGAGTTCGCCCAGTCAAGTTTCTCAAGCGTTGTCGATGCAACGTATTTTTTCGCGCTGTTCAGCTTGTCCGCGAGCGGGTCATCTTTAATATACGGCCAGTGAGCTGCGAATATCTCATAGGTCTTGCGGCCAAGCAGAAGATCAAACGGTTTTGCCATTTGCTCATCCATGACCCTGCCCATGAAATCATCCCAGTACCCGGCCACCCATCCGCCATACTTAAAGCCGCCGGTGGGGTCCTCTTCTGGACCGCCGGGGGCCTGCATTACGCCGTCAAGTGTTATAAAAGACAGTACAACAAGTTTCCTCATATTATTTTCCTCCCTCTTTCCTACAGTAATATCAAATTATTTGCATTTTGCATAGTGTTTATTAACCCATATTATTCATAAATCCAGAGAAGGTGTGGCGAAAAAACATATTGTGCGATACCTTAGCGAATATAGAAAAAATACACTCTGTAATTTCAAGATTCATGCGTACCATTATAAAATCCTATCGCTTTCAAGATGTTTTTGAGTCATGCCTTCTCTGCTGTAAATTTATGAATAATGTGGGTTAAGGACCGAAATTATCGGGCATTAATATCAGCGGAGCACATTCTTATGACCCCGTTGACTACGTCTCTTTTTCGTGATACAAAAAAAACAGGTCGTTGAATCAATTCAACAAGAATGCGCTATGGTTACGGATACACGGTCCACTGATGAATTGACAATACATTCTTTGCGGAAGACGTTGGCGCCGTACGCACAACCCCGGACCTGCGGCAGGCGGTCCTGCAAATGATCAACACCTTTGTTCCCTACGTTGCATTGTGGGTTCTCCTTATCTACATGGTGGAGCACGGGTATCATTTTGTATGGATCTCTTCGCTCATTTTTCTCGCATCCCTTTTTCTGGTGCGCATTTTCATTATTTTTCACGACTGCGCACACAATTCTTTTTTTGCCTCACTGCGGGCAAATACGGTCCTTGGGTATGTGTCAGGCATATTTACTTTTACCCCGTTTAAATACTGGCAGCACAATCACCTCGTCCATCACGGCACTTATGCTGACCTTGATCACAGGGGGGTCGGAGATATCTGGACATTGACCGTTGACGAGTACCTCGCGGAATCAAGGAGGAAGCAGCTGGCCTACAGGCTTTATCGCCATCCTTTGGTTTTCCTCGGGATCGGCCCAGGGTACTCTTTTCTGATAACCCAGCGATACCTGCATCACTGGAAAGGGAAGAATGAACGTTACAGTGCAGTAGTTACCAATCTGGCTATTTTAGCGGTCATCTCAGCAGCCTTCCTGACGATAGGGTTACGGATCTATCTGCTGATCCAGCTGCCGGTAATCCTGATTGCCGGGGCCGTCGGCGTGTGGCTGTTCTATGTCCAGCATCAGTTCGAGGGGGTGTACTGGTCCCGTCATGAGAATTGGGACCCGGTAAAGGCCGCCCTGAAAGGGAGTTCATACTACAAACTGCCCAAGGTGCTCCAATGGTTCTCCGGCAATATCGGGTTGCATCATGTCCACCATGTTCTGCCGCGAATTCCCAATTATAAACTGCAGCAGTGCTACGATGAATCTCCGGTAATGCATACCGTGATGCCGCTGAGTCTCCGCAAGAGCCTCAGGTCGTTCTCGCTGAATTTATGGGATGAGACGCAGCAGAAGATGGTGAGTTTCAAGTCCCTGAAGTCGCCGGCGCGGTAACGTGCCCGAATCTATTTCCAGTGCGCCTGCGCCGCCCACTCGTGAAGCTTTATCAGCCTGATGCCGTAATTTTTTCCCAGCGCGTCGATATCTGCATTGTAACCGACACGGTCAAACCATTCCAGCATGATTGCAAAATCTTCGCTCCACTTTCTAACCTCTTCAATGGGCTGCCTCACAAACTCAACCTTCTTGCCAATTGCCCTGCCGAGAATTTCAGCAACTTTCGGCATTGAATGCTGATCTCCGGCTATGTCGAGGGCAACGCCGTTCATCTTCTCATGCTGCTCAAATGCAAGCAGTACAAATTTCCCTATGTCTTCGACCGCGTTCATTTGCAGCACAGTGTCCGGCTTTAACGCGACGATCAGCTTACCCTCCATCAGGCCCGGCTTGAATGACGGGGAGAGGAAATTTTCCATAAAAAAAGCGGGACGTATAATTGTGTATGAAGGAAAAGCGAGCTCCCGTATCTTCTCCTCGATGCGCCATTTGTTGTCAAAATGCGGAATGCCGGTGTTGCGATGCGCCGATCCAACCGACGAGTAAACAAAATGCATAACACCTTTTTCCCTGGCGAGCGCGGCAAAACGTTTTCCCTGCTCCTCTTCACGCACAACACCAGCTTCCCATGTATTCTGAACGGAGTATACCCCCCACACGTCTTTCAGCGCGCGCTCCAGCGACCCATCGTCATCAAAATCTCCCTGAAAAACCTGTGCCCCCATCGATGAGAGCGCCCTTGCTTTTTCACTCTGAGGGTTTCGGGTGATCACCCTGATGCGATACCCTTTCGACAACAGTTGACGCGCCGCAGCGCCTCCCTGTCTTCCCGTTGCCCCGGTTACCAGAATAATATCTTTAGTCCTGTCCATAATGCCTCCTGATAAGTTGATGCTGAAGTTCTTTTGTAAAAACTATATCACAGGATTCAGGGCTGTCAATAACGCTTTGAATTTGAAGGATGAGAGACACTTGGCTCCGTCCCTGAACCCGCAAAAGTCTCAAGTCGTTTTCTTTGAATTTGTGGGATGAGAAACTGCAGAAGCTTCTTATGCACCCCACGGCAGTGAATGCAGTTTGCTCTTTAATAACTTCCTGTCAATAATTTTTGTTTTATATGTAGCAACCTTAACTGAGGTCAAGGCCTTACTGATGGCTATACGAACGACCTCTTCATCCTTTGATTTGCAGAGAATTAAACCAACCGACGGGTTTTCTTCATCGAGCTTCAGCTTCTCATTAAGCGCATCCAGATAAAATTGCATCTTGCCCGCATACTCAGGCTTAAACTTGCCGATCTTCAACTCTATTGCTACGAGACATCTATATTGTCTGTGATAAAACAAAAGGTCAACATTGTAGTCCTCATTGCCGACTGTTATTTTGTATTCTTCTCCGACAAAGGCCAGATGGCTGCCGAATTCAAGAAAGAACTCTTTCAGGTTCGTAACGATTGCACGCCGCAGGTCATGCTCCGCAAAACAATCTTTTAATCCAAGGAAGTCAAAAATATACTCATCCTTCAAGTGAGTCATTTGGTTCTTTTCCTTTGAGTGTGGGACCAGCTTATTGGTCTTTCTGGAAAGCATAGATCGTTCATAGAGTGAAGAATTGATCTGCCTTTCAAGTTCACGTCGAGACCATCTCTCAGTGATACAGGTCTTTAAATAAAATTCATTTTCCTCTACAGAATCCGTTTGATGTACAATAACTAAATTATGAGACCAGGACAATTCTGCAACCAGTGGTTGCAGTTTTTGCTTATCTTTGTATTTTTCAAATATTTTCTTCATCTCCCATAAATTTCTACTCGAAAATCCCTTCATATCAGGGAACTCTTTCTGAAGGTCCTGTGACAGAGTTTCCACGATGCCCTGTCCCCATTTTGAAACTTCTACCTTTTCATAAATGCTTTCTCCTATGCTGAGGTACAATTCAACTAATTGTCTGTTAACTGTCTTGTATGCCTTCTGCCTTGCAGTTATGATCTCATCTTTCAACCTGCCCAGAAATTTCTTATAGGCATTCTTTTTTATTGAGCTCCTTTTTTCAGCCATGTATTCTCCTTTCCCCTATTCATTGAATTCGGACGTCTTATTGGCATTTATTAAAAGCGGACGTCTCACGTTTATCATCGCAAATAGAACGGCGGATATAGGTTAATGCGATTAATGCAAATTGAAAAACTGCAACCATAGTCCCCGTAATGAAAGTGATTATAACATACTGAAATGCAGTACGTGGAATCGAAGAAAACGGCAAAAGACTCAAGTGCTTAGTTTGAAGTTGTGGGATGAGAAACAGCATGGGCTTTGTGAGTTTTAAATCGTTGATGGAGCTGGGCGGTAAACTGACTATCCCCTTTAACACAGAAGAAAAAAGGTCTTGTCTTTAACAGGTATAAGTATTATCATTAATAAATTTTCTTCAGGATGGGAATGAGTGAATGGATACAATGCATATTGTTTTAAAAGGGATAAACTATGAAGATAGAGTCTCATGATCAAAATATAGGAACTCTTTTATCCTCAGGCTACTATAGAATTCCTCGTTTTCAGAGGCCTTATTCATGGGAACATGAACACATACAAGACTTCTGGAATGATATCATCCAAGACGCTCCCAGTGACTGTTTTATAGGCTCAATGGTTGTATATGAATTTGGGAAACAGCATTTCGGTGTTGTGGATGGTCAACAACGACTAACTACTATTACCATACTGTTGTGTGTGCTAAGGAACACGCTAGATTCGCTCGGCTTCAAGAATTTAGCTCATGGTGTTAACGGGTTAATCGAACGGAAGAATATTAACAATCAGGATGAATTTATTCTTACAACTGAAACTTCATATCCATACTTTCAGGATCATATACAGAAATGGGGGAAACCTGATGTATCGATTACCCCACTTGATGAGGAAAAAAATTTAAAGAGTGCATATCAGAAGTTGGAAGAGTTAGTTTCAGGTGCAGTGAAAAGTATTGAATCAGATACAACATTATCGTCTGTCAAAATAAAACAAAAGATCGAAAACTCTCTTGTTGCAATTCGAGATGCATTGTTAGATTTAAAAATCATTCTGGTAATGTTGGACAATGAGGATGACGCATATATAATCTTTGAGACCTTAAATACGCGAGGTAAAGATCTTAGCCTTACCGATCTGGTTAAAAATCATCTCACAAAGCACCTCAAGGCGAAAAGTGCATCTGTCGATCAGACAAAAATAAAATGGGAGAAGATACTTGAAACGATAGAGGGGTCATCAGAGGATCTGGATACCGATTCATTCATTCACCATTTCTGGCTTTCTAAATATGATTATCTTCCTTCAAAGAAGTTATTTAAAGTTTTAAAAAAGACTATTACTAAGGCACAAGCTAAAGATTTCCTCAATGAACTGTATAGGAATGCAGTTTTTTATCGGGCTATTCACGAGACTTCATTCGACAAGTGGGCTAAAGACCAGAAAAGGATTCGCGAAGCCCTCGATGCACTCATGTTATTTAAAGTTAGGCAGCAAACTCCATGTGTTCTATCTCTTGTCCGTGCATTTAAAGATGGTAAGATCAAGCAAAATCATTTGGAGGAAGCATTAGTTGCCGTTGAAAAATTCCATTTTCTGTTTACCGCGACCACGTCCCAACGCTCGTCAGGGGGAATTTCAGGGATGTATGCGGCATTAGGCAGACGAATTTCTGAGTCAAAAAAATCAGATGACGCTTACAGAGTTATTCGTGATCTAAAAAAGAAACTACGCAGTCGTGTCCCGTCGTTAGATGAAGTCAAAGCCGTTTTTTCAGATATTATTTACACGAATAAATTTTCAAAGAATAGGAAATTAATGAGGTATATGCTCATTAATTTTGATAGACAGATAAATACGGGGGTGACGATTGATTATGACCATATGACGATTGAGCATCTTTTACCTCAAAGTGTCATTGGATCTGATGGATTTACAGATTCAACTATAGGTCAAATTGGTAATCTCATTCTCGTTTCAGAAAAGTTAAACGCTAAGTTAAAAGGGAAATCGTTTATTGAAAAGAAGAGGGTACTAATAGCAGAGAAGTTTATACTTGAACCGGAATTGTCTGTTGCGACAACATGGTCTGTTAATGATATCATTAACAGAAGCAAACATCTTGCAGAAGTGGCCTACAATAAAGTCTGGAAGATATAGATGTACCAGACGCTATTTGCGGTTACAAAGGAACTCTTCCCTACCCCTTCAACCCCTTAAGCACCGCCTTCTTCCCCCCAACCCCGGGTCGCTGCTCAACAGAAAACCCGGCATCAGCAAGCCCCCGTCTCACTGCTCCGGCAACTGTAAAAGTTGCGACGGTCCCGCCGGACACTGTTTTTTCTCCAATCGCCATAAGAAGCTCATGCCGCCACATGGCAGGGTTTTTCTTTGGGCCATGACCATCAAGGAACCATGCGTCACAGGGCGTTGTGAGCGCGTGTACCATTTCAAGCGCCTCGCCGATCCAGAGATTCAGGGTCACGATGCCGAAGGGCCGGGTGAGTTGTAACTGGTGCCAACCCGGTTTGGAAATTTCGACGCGGCTGTAGGCCCCGACAAGCAGGTCGATAAGCGGCCCGGCCTCTGTCCTGAATCCACTGAGTATGGACGCCATCCGTTCGGAAGTGACCGGATGCAGTTCAACGGAATTGTAGGTGATCGCTATATCCGTGACGCCGCAGTTGTCCAGGAAATCCATGAGGGCGATGAGCAGGCGGCCTGCGCCGAAGCCTGTTTCGCCTATTATGAATTCTTTGCGTCCCGTGCCTGCGGAAGAAAGGACATCCATCATGCCCGTGCCCTGAAAAAAGATGTGCTTGGCTTCTTCAATCGCACTGACCACATCGAAATAGCGGTCGTCATAATGTTCGTTCATAAGATAGGGTGGGACATGCATTGTCGGAAGCGCTGGTCTTTTGCTGGTCATGAGAAATTGTAACATTTAACGCAATGTAGGGGCGAACGGCCGTTCGCCTCTACATTAAACCACTATTTAATGCAATAATTATGTCATGAGTTATGAAATAAAAACGGACGGAGGCGGCTTTTGGATCTGATAATAAACAACCTGCGGATACCCGTTGAAAAGGACGGGGTGGATGAATATGTAAGGGCCGCTTCGCAGAAGATGAACATCAGCGAAGATAATATTCAATTCAATAAAATCCTCAGCAAGTCACTTGATGCGGGCAATAGAGAACAGTTCTACTATGAAATCTCAATAGTGGTAAGCGCTCCTGACAGCTTCGACAACAAAGAGAACTTTCCAGCTTACGCGGAAAAAATAAAGCAGAACAATAGATCAGCGGCCATCAGCGAGAGGCCCATCATAATTGGCTTCGGGCCTGCTGGCATGTTCGCTGCCCTTGAGCTGATCGATCACGGTATCAAACCTCTGATATTTGAACGAGGCAAAAAGATAGAAGAACGCTCCATTGATGTTCAACGGTTTATTAAAGAAAGGGAGCTCGACCCTGAATCAAATATCCAGTTCGGTGAAGGCGGGGCCGGGTCATATTCGGACGGGAAGCTGTTTTCAAGAATAAAGAATTCTCGGTATGCGGACAGGGTGCTGGATACCTTCATTAAATTCGGCGCGCCTGAAGAAATAGGGTACATCAGCAAACCCCATCTGGGCACGGACGTGTTGTGCAGGATAGTAAAAAACATGAGGAGCTACATACTTGATAGAGGCGGGGAGATACACTACAACTCCAAAATGACGGACCTGATTATTTCAGATGGAAAGGCCGAAGGCGTAATGATAAACGGGAGAATGGAATATCGTTCTTCAATGATCTATCTTGCGCTGGGACATTCGGCGCGTGATACATTTGAGCTGCTCCGCGATAAAGGCGTTGCCGTTGAGCAGAAGCCGATATTTGTCGGCACGAGAATAGAGCATCCCGCTGAGATCATTAATCTCATAAGATATGGAGATAAATATAAGGACTTCCCCGGCATAGGCGCTGCCAATTATTCTTTCACCTACACCGATAAAAAAATCGGGAGGGGAGTCTACACCTTCTGTATGTGCCCCGGAGGTGAGGTAATAAATGCTTCATCTGAAAAAGGCCTGCTGGTTGTAAACGGCATGAGTTATTCGGGCAGGTCTTCGGCATTCTCTAATTCAGCGATAGTTGTGACCTGTCATACGGATGATTACGGATCAACCGACCCATTGGCAGGCATTCAATTCCAGAAGAATATAGAGCGCAAAGCCTTCAATGCAGGCGGAGGGAAATGGGAAGCCCCAGCGCAAAACCTGATGGATTTTTTACGCGGGAGGATATCTGCCGACTTAAATAAAAATTCTTACAGGATAGGGACCGCATCTGTTAGCATGAACGAAATTTTTCCAACATTTATCTCCGAGATGCTTCTGTCCGCATTCAATAAATGGAAAGAGGATTACCCGTTATTTGTTTCAGAGCACGCGATATTGTTAGGAGCGGAAACGAGGACCTCCTGTCCCGTAAGAATTAAACGCAGCGAAAACTACGAGTCAGTAAATATAAAGGACCTGTATCCGATTGGCGAGGGTTCAGGTTACGCAGGAGGGATAACGAGTTCAGCCGCCGATGCAATAAAGGCCGTGGAAAGCAGTCTGCTCTCCCATTCAGCCGCCTGAGCGTTTCGGCCTGTAGCCCAATTTTGTCAAAGCGGCAATGAGCGCGTCGCAGTGGTCGCCCTGTATCTCAAGAGACGTGTCCTTGACTGTGCCGCCTGTGCCCAGTCCAGCCTTCAATTCCTTAAGCAGGGCTTCCCTGTCTTTTGCCGGGACCTGCAAGCCCTCGATCACCGTGACGGACTTTCCGCCCCTATGCTTCCGGTCGAGCCGGACGATCACCCTCTGATTCGCTGCAGGGGCAAGCGGCCGTTCGCCCCTTCTATTTCCGGACGGTCTTTCCTTTCGGGAAACAAGCTTGTCAGTGGAGTAGACCAATTTAGATCTTTCATCAGGCATTGTTCATTATAGCACGGGGAATTTTTTGAAAAAGTCCCGGCATATTCAAAGCTCAAGCGCTTCGATCTTCTTTTTCCTTGTGAGTTTTTTTAAAGCGCCCTCAAGCCTTCTCGCTTCTGCCGCATTCGCGCATGGAATTGTTTTGACCAGTTCAAACGGCCTCCACGATCTTACGAATTTGCTGCCGGTGCCGAGCTTGTGCTTTTCAATCCTCTTCTCAAGATCATTTGTCATCCCGATATATAGAGAATTGTTGCGGCACCTGAGCACATAAACACACCAGTGCCCGCTGTTTGTCTTAGTCCGTTCTTTCGCTAACTCATTTAGCCAGACCTTTAGGACCTTCCTTGCTTCCTTGTCCACAAATGAGAATATCCGGTGAGCAGTGTCGTGAGTTCGGGACCTGGAATGTCCGGCTACCTTCACAACGTGAAAGCCCAACTCGTCGTGAAGTTCGTAAAATGCACGGTAGAGAGAAGCGTTGCCTATTTGCCGGTTTGTCTTTTTTGAAATGAAACCTCTGGCCAACAAGCGGGGTTTTCTCTTGAGAAGTCCTGTAACGCACTGTGAATCGGAATATATTGTCAGGCTGCCATGCGGCAACTGCCGGTTCTCTTTAAGCGCCCATAAAACGGTCTGAAGTTCGAGCCTTGTCGATGAAGTGCCTTCGAATCTCCGCACTTTTATCCGCCCGGCTATTTCGAGTCTTCCGATAACTTTGGAAGAGGCGTGTAGAAATGAAGCCGGGATAATGACATAGGCCCCCACACCAAGCTTGAGGCCGGGGCTTACACTCACATCGGTGAAGAGGGCAAGATCATTTATGGCGGTATGCATTCTCTATCTTACATCGAGGCGGCATCAACTTCACAGCAGAGTTACAGAACACAGTCGCCGCATTCGTCCTTGCCTTCGGTCTGTTCTTCTGGTAGCATTCATCGTAAGGGACACAGGTCCCGAAAGACAAGAATATAACCGGCAACACGAAAGGAGGCACACAATGGGAGACAAAGGCGGCAAAAAGGACAAAGACAAGGACCGGAAACAGAAGGAGATCCAACACACAAAAGACCTGAAAGATAAGAAGGACAAACAACCAAAAAGCGCATCGAAATAGAGAACAAGTTTTTATTCTTGCAAGATACTACTGAATTGAAAAACGGGCGAGGCACCGCCTCGCCCCTACAAAAGGCTTCAGGCAACGGCGTTTTTACCTTAACACCTTTCAAGATCATAGGATAAAATGCTCGGAACAAGCCCTGATATCCCCTCTCTTGAAAATCACGACGTAAGGGGGTTATGATATTCAGGTACATTGCAGGAGCTCTACATTATCCGAATAATTTATTCTGAAATGTCTACAAGAGGTCCCCTCCAATATACCTGAAAAAATATTTTAGGGATAAAAAGCTATCGTGCTTTGCCACATTTTTAAAAACCGGTTTTTAACAGGTGTCAGAATCTCTCATAAGGAAATCATAACGGAATTTTAAGATGAAAATGAAATTACCTGAATTACGGATTGGCGACTTAACGGTTTATCCTCCCATCATACAGGGCGGCATGGGGGTGAGGGTCTCACGTTCAAGGCTCGCCTCGGCAGTCGCAAATGAAGGCTGCGTGGGGGTTATAGCGGGAGTCGGCCTGGGGAAGTTTGAAGACCTGCCGAGGCTGGAATATGAGGCCGTGAACAATGAGGCTTTAAGGACAGAGATAAGAAAAGCCCGGAGCATGAGCAAAGGCATAATCGGCGTAAACCTGCTGGTCGCGCTTTCAAACTATGAGTCGCTGGCAAGGACCGCTGCGGATGAGGGTGTTGACCTGATCATATCCGGAGCCGGGCTTCCACTGGAGCTGCCGAAATTTGTAGAAGGAAAAAACATTAAGCTGGTCCCGATCGTCTCATCTGTAAGGGCATTAAACATCATCTGCGGTAAATGGAAAAGGAACTTCAACAGACTGCCGGACGCCGTAATAGTTGAAGGCTATAAGGCAGGCGGCCATGTAGGATATGACTTTCAGGACCTTGTTGAAGGAAAAGCCCCGTCACTTGATGACCTGCTTGTTGAAATCGTAAAGTTTGCGAAAACGTTTGACCCGCCCATCCCGGTCATCGCCGCCGGAGGAATTTATGACGGCGGAGATATCGCCCGCGTTCTAAAATTAGGAGCTTCCGGTGTTCAGATGGGCACCCGGTTTGTCTGCACGGATGAATGTGATGTTCATGAAAATTTCAAACAGGCCTTCATAAAAGCCCGCAAAGAAGATATGGTGATCATAAAAAGTCCTGTTGGATTACCCGGCAGGGTGATCAAAAGCAAGTTTGTTGAGGACATTATGAAAGGCCAGACCAAACCCAAGTCCTGCAAGTACCGCTGCCTGAAAAACTGCGATCCCCAAACAGCCCCTTACTGCATAGCCAGGGCGCTGACAAACGCGGCGGAAGGGAACCTCGATGAAGGTTTCGTTTTTGCGGGGTCCAACGCGTACAGATGTACGGAAATTATTCCGGTGAAAAAGCTGATCGAGACATTGATACAGGAATACAATCAGGCCTGAATGCCGTCCACACCCAATGTAAATACCGTAATTTTCGGTTTCATAAATCTATTGTATCAGCAGCCCGGCCCCTTCTTCTCTGTCCGCTTTTCAGAAGCAGGGAGATAAATGGAGAAGGCCGAACCTTTTTGCAGTTCCGATTCTACCGATATATGCCCATCATGTCTTTTGATGATTGAATATGCCACTGCAAGACCCAGGCCCCGTCCCATCTCATGCGTTGAAAAATAGGGGTCGAATATCTTCTGCAAATCTTCTCTCGATATGCCCGTGCCCTGGTCCTGCACTGATACTTTTACATACTTCACATTTTGCGGCGCCTCATCCGCACCTGATCTCATGATAGTGTTCTCCGCGCTGACCTGTATGATGCCTTCTTCCGGCATGTTTTGCCGGGCGTTTATGACAAGGTTCCGGATCACCTTGCTTATCTGTCCCTCATCGACCTCGACAGGCCAGAGAGGGTCTTCCATTTTATATACGCATTTGATATTTGAGCCCTTCAGTGCAAAGTCGGCGGATTCCCGGACAGCTCCCGCAATGTTTGTCGGCTTCCTGTTCAGCGCTTCACCTTCAGCAAAGGTCAGCAACTGCTGGATCAGGTCCGCTTCCCTGTGAATTGCTTTATCGGCCGCCTCCAGGCGTTCATATTCCTTGCTGTTACGGTCAATATTCTTCATTGCGAGATAAACGTTATTTCTCATCGCTGTCAGGAGATTGTTGAAATCATGGGCTATCCCGCCGGCAAGAATCCCGACAGATTCAAGCTTATGTCTCCTCAGGAGTTCATCTTCCAGTCTTCTTTTCATCGTGATGTCCCGTATGGCCGTGATCCTGAGAATACGGTCCTTTGAAGAAAAGGACTTGCCGTAAACTTCAACGGGGAACTGTTTGCCGTCTTTTTTCACGCATACGCACTCATACGGCCTGTCGTACCCCGATGTGATTTTCTTCATCGTATCTTCGAGATAGTCGGGCGCTATCAATCTCGACACGTGCATTCCGGGCATTTCGGAGGGTGAGTATCCAAAGATCTTCGCGAACTCTTCATTCGTTTCCAGGAACACTCCTTTCTCCGCAAGTGCAATTCCATCAAAAGCGACTTCAGCAAGCAGCCGGAACCTTTTCTCAGCCTCTTTAATGGCCTCCTCCGCTTTCGTGCGTTCGAAGATTTCCTGCTGGAGACCGGCATTCGCCGCTGTCAGTGCCGCAGTGCGGTCTTTCACCAGATCCTCAAGCTGCTCTCCTTGCCGCATGAGTTCCTCTTCCGCTTTCCTGCGCTCCACAATCTCGGACGAGAGCTCTTTATTGAGTTTTTCCAGATCATCTTTTGCAGAGGAAAGATATGAAACAAGGCTGCTGTTCTCAAAGCGGAGGCGCAGGGACGCAACCGTCATCCGGCTGATGCGTAAAGCAATTCCGGTAATGAGAACAAGAAAAAGCAGGGACATACCCCCCATGGCCAGATGGATATCGTCACCAATAACCAGGAAACGGACAATTAAAGGGGCCAGGGAAAGCGCTGCATACGCAATGAATGCCTCCATAACAACCGAGTATGCGCCAACTGCGCCGATTGCCATGCCGCCCAGCACAAAGGCAAGAAATGCCTGATGAATGACCGATGATTGAGGAAAGAGAAAGACACCTGCAGAACCCCATGCCGCACCGGATACAGCCGCGCGGGTAATAAACCGCAGCCCCCATCTTCTGAAATCTGCCGGGACCGGGGACGCGCGCCGGAACCTGACAATCGACGTGTACCCCCAAGATGTTATCAGCACAATGCAGGCCAGCCAGGCAAACAGCATATGATGAGGTATTACGCTTCGCAGGATAAATGCCAGGACCGCTGAATTAATCAGACTCGCCACGAGCGCCACCGGCGCGATCTTGTACAAAAGCCTGACCTGTTCCGCATAGAGCTGCGGATAATCGTGGGGACTGGAGTTTCTCTCTGACTCGTTCGGAAGAATTGTCATGACGACTCATCCTTCTCTTTTGACTTACAGTGCCTGATTCATTGACTGCAAACGAAAGATATTTTTTGTATCTGAAAAAATTCTAATAGAAACCAGGAGGATGAGATAGAATTGCAACGGTCGGTGCTACACCATCATTACCTGCGATCAGAAGCCGTAATCACTGATGCAATCATTATATCATAATTTCGGATTTGAGGACTATCCGTCTCTCGCTGAACAATCGGATATCTTCACCGGGTGGTACGGGCACGAGGTGGATCTGCAAACAGTTATGACTCCGGCTAACTCGTCGAAGGACCCGTTTTAGCCCTTTGATTATTTTTGCTCATATCCCTCTGGTCTTCCTGAGACCGCTGCCCCTGCTTCGTCATAGCGGGTAATGCTCACGATCTTTGAATTCCTGAAAACAGAGATATAAAAATTCACTGCCTCTTCGGCCTGGTCATCGAACCACAAGAACAGAGTAATTTTTTGCATGTAGCCTCCTTATAAATTATTTTTTACTTTGATCTGAATTTATCTCGAATTTTAATCCTTGAACCGGCAAGCTCACGAAAACGCATTGCCAGTTCCGGCCCTTTGGCCTCGTCCTCGTGTTTAAAAAAAACGAAGGCCTTCTTCCATTTTTGCGAAAGGAGCCTTTCTATCCAGAGGGAGAGATCATCATCCGTATAATCGGAACGGTGCAGGCGCAGGTATCTCCATGTCGCTGTTATGATGATCTCATTTGCCGGGTCCTCATCGGTATCCGCGATGCACGGGCTGTATCCCCTCTCGCGAAGGAGGTCCAGGATTTTGCTGTCAAACCAGGACGTGTTGCGGAACTCGAATGCGCATGACGTATTGCCGGGGACCAGTTTGAGAAATTCTTTCAGCGCAAGATGGTCCGCGTGAAAGCTCTTTGGAAACTGAAAAAGGACCGGCCCCAGTTTCTTCTTCAAGACCGACAGCGTCCTGAAGAGGTACTCGGTTTCCTCCTCCACATTTCTTAACTGCTTAATGTGCGTTATGACCTGAGGCGCCTTGAGCGCGAAGACAAAGTCATCGGGGACCTGTTCAGACCATGACACGAGGACATCCTCTGTGGGCATGTGATAAAAGGTGTTATTTATCTCAACCGTGCTGAGGCGTTCCGAATAGAAGCGGAGCATTTCTTTGGGCGGGAGCTTTTCAGGATAGAATTTTCCTTTCCATTCCTTATACCCATACCCGCTTGTACCGACATAAATTTTCATAACCTGACAAAACAGTTGAACCACAGAGGACACAGGGAAAGATGTTGAGAAGCTATGAAGTTGAGAAGTTGAGAAGATACGAAAACCAATAGCACTCCGGCCCATCTTCTCAAGTTCTCATCTTCTGTCGTCCTCCGTGTACTCTGTGGTTAATGCCGTTATACTCACATGCCTGCTTTGGCCTGCCAGAGTCCGAAGGTCGCGCCGGTCGGGTCTGTGATTACGCTGAACCACCCCATGTTCGGGACCTCGGTGACGTCCTTGCAGATCCTGGCGCCGAGAGTCTGCGCCTTTTTTGTCGAGGCTGCAACGTCATCAACCAGGATATAGGGAAGCCAATTGTCCGGCATGCCGGCAACAGGGTTCTTAAACATCCCTCCGCCGGTCCCCTCACCGACGTTGATTATCGTGTAGTCCATGTCCGGGAACTCTTCCAGCTTCCAGTCGAACATGGCTGAGTAGAACTTTTTTGATTTTCCCAGGTCTTTAGATTGCAATTCAATGTGAACAAACGGATTTGCCATACTGCACCTCCTGAAGGTAAATTATAAAAAGAAGTATAGCAAAGATATGCCGTCCGTCAAGCTATCCCATATCACCCAGTTCATACTGGATAATACTGATTGCCGTTATTGGAGCGGTCTCGGTGCGGAGGATTCTGCGGCCAAGTGAGGCTTCAATAAAACCCTTCTCGAATGCTGAGGAAACTTCTTCTCTGGTAAATCCACCCTCAGGCCCTATGAGCAGGGTGATGTTTTTTGTGTCTTTATAACCGGTCAATATTTTTTTTAGATTTCTTTCTCCCTGCTCTTCAGAGAAAATGATCCCACCCCCCTTAAGTTCCCCTTTAACAAATCCCTCAAACTCCACCGGCACGTCGATCTCCGGTATCTGTTCCCTGCCGCACTGCTGCGAGGCTGAGAGAGCGATCTTGCGCCAGCGTTCAATCTTCTCAGTATGTTTTACCTGCGAACGCTCGGTTATTAGAGGGATGACTTTTCTGACGCCGAGTTCGGTTGCTTTCTGAACAATAAAATCCATCTTGTCACTTTTCGGCAGGCCCTGAGCAAGGGTTATGTGAACGGGAGATTCAGCGGAGTAGGGCTCCGTCTCTATCTTCTCGACGACCACTTCTTTTTTGTGTACCAGAAGGACCCTGCAAATATACCTGTGACCGGAGCCGTCAAAGATCACAACCTGCTCCCCCGGTTTCACACGCAGGACAAGCGAAAGATACCTCGCCTGTTCACCGTCAATAATTATTTTTTCTCCTGAAAGTTTTTCAGGCGGAAGGAATAAACGGGTCACAATATTATTTCTCCTCTCTCAAATCCTCTGCTATCAATTTATATTGCTCCTTGGACTTCACCGATATACCTCATCGTGACTCCCAACGTCGAGAAGGACGATCTCTTTTTCTGTTATAACAACAGTCAGCGACACCCGGTATTTATCATTTATGCTTACCGCCTGAATACCTTTTAGCTTACCTCCGAGATGATGATAATGAAGATGCGGCTGGAAGGGGTCTTTTTCAAGGTCGCGCAATACCTGGGCAAGTTTCTTTTTCAGCTCGGGATGAAGCTTCCTGAACTTTTCAGCCGAGCGGGTAAAATGAGCAGTCCAAACAAGAGTGTACATTCCTCAGTCTTCCAGCTTCAATTCTTTTATCAGATCTTTTGCGGTCCCGCGTTTTACCCTTCCTGCTTTTAAATCCTCAAGGGACGCCCGGATGCGAGCATTATATGCCTCACCCTCGGCCTCAAGCAATTCGCGGTATCTCTCTTCAGAGAGAACAACATACTGAGGCTGGTTGTTTTTAATAATGTGAACAGGCCCCTCTTTCAGGACTTCATCTACTGCTGAAATCCCTTTTCTCTTAATTTCCTGAGCAGTCAAGGTGTTCATATCGATACTCCTTTCAGTACTTAATATAGTATCTGAATTATAACAATAAGGCGCTTAATTCTTCAAGAAGCCAGCACCTCATTCAACTCAAGGCTCAAGCTCATTCTCCTGATGCAGTGCAAACCGGATCAACGATACCAGATCAGTAAGCATCTTCTGCGCGCTTGCGCCTCTGACCTTTGATTTTTCCAGAGCAGCGTAGGCACTCCAGTGCCGATCCAAGACAATAATAGTGCAGAAGCGCGAAAGAGCAGGAGCGCAAAAGAACGAAAGCACGCAAGCTTGAAAGACGGAAAGTGAGAAAGCGAAGAGTGGGGTATTAGGATAAGCGGCTTGTACTACTTCGCCTGTTCTTTATGATTGAACAGGTCTTTGACTTTGTCCATGAAGCCTTTTGAGGTGTCTTCGCCGCTTAGCCTGGCGAACTCCATGAGAAGTTCTTTCTGCCGGGGTGTGAGTTTCTTGGGGACGTCTATAAAGACGGTTATATACTGATTGCCTTTGCCGTAACCGCCTAACTTGGGTGCGCCTTTGCCCTTCAGATGAAAGACCGTGCCTGAAGGCGTGCCTGCTGGGATTTTAATTGTCGCGGAACCGTCTATTGTCGGCACCTCGATCTCGGAGCCGAGGGCGGCATGCACAAAAGAGATCGGGACTTCGCAGAGAAGGTCGTTGCCTTTTCTTTTAAAGAATGGGTGTGGTGTGACATTAATGATAACGTACAAATCACCGGCCGGGCCTCCGTAGAATCCAGCCTCTCCTTCGCCAGAAACTTTCAGCCTGATGCCTGTATCAACTCCGGCAGGAATTTTCAGCGATATGGAGCGCTCTCTTTTTACCTTGCCCTGGCCTTTGCATTTTGTACACGGGTCTGTGATGACCTTGCCGTGGCCTCCGCACTTGCCGCAGGTCTTTGAGATCGTGAAAAAGCCCTGCTGCATCCTCATCTGCCCTGTGCCTTTGCAGTTCGGGCAGACAGCAGGCCCTTTGCCGGGCTTTGAACCGGTGCCTTCACAGTCGGGACAGTTTTCCCATCTCGGGATCTTTATCTCTTTTTCAACTCCGAAGATCGATTCCTTGAGCGCTATATCAAGATCGTAACGCAGGTCCTGCCCTTTTGTCGGGCGTGACCTTCTTCTCCCCGTGAACTCGCCGAATATGTCTCCAAAGACATCTCCAAAGATATCCCCGAAATTTGAAGAAGAGAAGCCGCCGAATCCCGCGCCGAAATCAAAGCCCGCGCCGCCCGCGCCTTCAGCCGTGCCGAACCTGTCGTAGTTGGAGCGTTTCTCGGCGTCGCTCAGACACGAATAAGCCTCGTTTATCTCTTTGAATTTGTCCTCGGCTGCCTTGTCTCCGGGGTTTCTGTCGGGATGAAATTTTAACGCTAACTGGCGGTATGCCTTTTTTAGATCGGCATCCGTCGCGTTTTTATCTACGCCAAGTGTCTGGTAATAGTCTTTCATGAAATTTAAGTAGGAAGTGGGAAGTAGGAAGTAAGAAGCAAAATAAAAAATTTACTTCTTACTTCCTACTTCTTAGTTCTCAGTTGTCCTTTTTGTCCGTTTCTTCAAATTCGGCTTCGACGACGTCTTCTTTTTCTTTCTGGCCGCCGTCTGATGCTGAGGCACCCGCGCCTGGTCCTGCCTGCTGTGCTCCAGCAGCGCCTTGTGATTTATACATCTCTTCGGCGATCTTGTGCGAAGCTGTGGTCAGTTCCTCGGTTGCCTTCTTAAGATCTTCCGGGTCGGTTGCGGTATCCTTTGCCTTTTTGCACTTTAGAAGCGCATCTTCTATCTTCTGCTTGTCCTCGGGCGACACCTTGTCGCCATAATCCTTCAGAGATTTTTCAACTGTGTATATGAGCGTGTCAGCTTCATTTCTCGCCTCGGCAAGCTGGCGCTTCCTGTGGTCTTCCGCGGCGTGGGCTTCCGCGTCGCCTGTGGTCCTCTTTATTTCTTCTTCGCTTAAACCGCTTGACGCGGTTATCCTGATTGACTGCTCTTTTCCTGTGCCCTTGTCTTTTGCGGACACATGAAGGATGCCGTTTGCGTCAATGTCAAAGGTGACTTCGATCTGCGGAACACCTCTTGGCGCAGGTGGGATTCCGACGAGTTCAAAATTACCAAGGAGCTTGTTGTCCCCGGCCATTTCCCTTTCGCCCTGGCATATCTTGATTGTCACAGCCGGTTGATTATCGGATGCTGTAGAAAATACCTGGCTCTTTTTTGTGGGGATCGTTGTGTTTCGTTCGATGAGCTTGGTAAATATTCCTCCAAGGGTTTCAATGCCCAGAGAAAGCGGGGTGACGTCAAGAAGGAGCACGTCTTTGACTTCGCCCTTCAGAACGCCTGCCTGGATCGCTGCGCCTGCGGCAACTACTTCATCGGGGTTAACTTCCTTTGAAGGCTCTTTGCCGAAAAACTCCTTAACCACCTGCACGACCTTCGGCGTCCTTGTCTGTCCGCCGACAAGTATTACTTCATTAATTTCCTTTGCGCTTAATCCCGCATCGGCAAGCGCGCGTTTGCACGGCTCAACTGTCCTTTGGATCAGGTCATCAACAAGCTGTTCAAACTTGGCCCGGGACAACTTCACTACCATATGTTTTGGCCCTGTTGCATCCGCTGTGATAAAAGGCAGATTGATCTCTGTCTCCATTGCTGAGGACAATTCTATCTTTGCCTTCTCAGCGCTTTCCTTCAATCTCTGAAGCGCCATCTTGTCATTGCGGAGGTCAATGCCGGAGTCTTTCTTGAATTCAGTAACAAGCCAGTCCATTATCTTGATGTCAAAATCATCTCCGCCGAGATATGTGTCGCCGTTTGTTGATTTCACCTCAACAACGCCTTCGCCTATTTCCAGTATTGATACGTCGAAAGTGCCGCCGCCGAGATCATAAACGGCGATCTTCTCTTCCTTCTTTTTATCCATGCCGTATGCGAGGGATGCCGCGGTCGGCTCGTTGATAATTCTCAGTACGTTCATTCCCGCGATCCTTCCCGCGTCCTTTGTGGCCTGGCGCTGGCTGTCGTCAAAATATGCCGGCACTGTTATGACCGCGTCAGTGACGGGCTCGCCTAAATAGTCTTCCGCCGCCTGTTTTAATTTCTGCAGGATCATGGCGGAGATTTCAGGAGGTGAATAAGTCTTGCCGTGCGCCTCAACATGGGCGTCTCCGTTTGGAGCGCTGACTATTTTGTAAGGAAGTTTTTTCTTTGCCTCATCGGCCTCTCTTGAGCTGGACTTTCTCCCCATCAATCTCTTTATGGAGAAGATTGTATTCTCAGGGTTTGTGATCGCCTGCCTTTTGGCAACCTGCCCGACAAGTCTCTCGCCTTTATCAGTGAAAGCCACAACAGAGGGCGTTGTCCTTGTGCCCTCCTGGTTGGCGATGATGGTTGGTTCTCCGCCCTGCATTACAGCGACTACCGAGTTGGTAGTTCCAAGGTCTATTCCAACTACTTTTCCCATAAATCTATTCCTCCTGTTTAAATCTGTTTTCTGTGTTTGATATTAGTTTTCTTCTGTTGTAACGGCCTGGTTTTGTGAGACACCCTGTGTACCGGACGGTTTCTTTGCAACGCCGACGAGTGCTGCCCTTAAAACCCTGTCCCTAAACATATACCCTTTTCTGAATTCCTTGACCACGGTGTTTTCCTCAGCGTCCTCTGATTCTATCTGCGCCATCGCGTGGTGAACATTGGGATCAAAGGGTTTATTCAAAGCGTCAATGCCGGTCAGCCCGTATTTTTCAAGTGTGGCCTTTATTTCCTTCAAAGTTAACTGCACTCCCTCTGACAGCGGGCCTGATGTTTCGTTACCGGAAGTATGCTGAAGAGCAAGCTCCAGATGATCGAGAACGGTAAGGAGGTCTTTCAGAAGGCTTTCATTGGCGTACTTCAGTTGATCTTCTTTTTGCCTTGCCGCAAATCTCTTGTAGTTTTCAAATTCAGCGTAAAGCCTGACGTATTTATCGCTGGCCTCAGACAGGGATTTCTTTAATGCCTCGATATCTTCAATCTCGCCGCCGGTTTTTTGTTCCGGCCCGTTTGGTCCTGTATTTTGATTCTCAGCCATTAATGCGATGCTCCTTAGATTTCTGTTAATATCCTTGTTAATGCCCTGGCGGTATGGTCCACCATCGGGATCAATTTTTTATAGTTCATCCTTGTCGGGCCTATTATCCCGATGGCCCCGTTGGCCTGCTTTCCGTCCCTGTAGGTGGAAATTACCAAGCTCAGTTCCCTCAGTGAAGGGAGAATATGTTCCATTCCCACGAATACCTGAGTGCCATGAGAGCCACTCATTTGATGAAGTAATTTTAGCATAAAATGTTTGTCTTCAATAGCTCTGAGGATTTCCTTTATCTGTTTCATTGTCGCGAAGTCCGGGAGGTTGGACGCGCCGGAAAGCACGTTCAGTGTGAAGTCTTCAGTCTCCGACGTAAATACCTCCCTGCAGAGCGCGATCAGGTTGGCGATCAACCGGTCGCAGGCCGCCTTGTCCAGGTGAAGCTGGCCCGTTATCTCCTCCCTTATTATCTTTATCGTTAATCCATGAAATTTGCCGTTCAGGTAATTGGACGCATTATCAAGCTGTTTCTGTGAATATATCCTGTCGAGCTCGATGATCTTGTTGCTGATCATCCCCTCTTCAGACACCAGGACGGCCAGGACCTTTCTGTCTTCATACTTGATAAACTTGATGTGCTTCAAAACGATGTCCTCTGTTTTCGGCGGGATCGCAAGCGCGAGATAATGCGAAAATAAAGAAAGGGTATTTGCCGCTTCTTTTACGATCTTGCCGTTGTCCTTTTCTGCAAGCATGAGTTTGCCTGACAGCTCGTCAGAAAGCTCCGAATTACCTGCCAATGTCTGCTCCTCTAAAAGTGTGCTCACAAAAAACCTGTATCCTTTTTCAGTCGGCACCCTTCCCGCAGAGGTGTGAGGTTGCGAAATATAGCCCAGTTCTTCCAATTTCGCCATCGTATTTCGAATGGTAGCGGAGGACAAGCCGACTGAGAACTGTTGGGTTATAAAGAACGAGCCTATCGGGATGTTAAGGTCGATGTGGCTTTGTATTATTGCACAGAGTATTTTTTTACGTCTTTCGTCAAGGGTTTCCATCTTTGGTTAGCACTCTCAAGCGTTGAGTGCTATTAATATAGCAACAATAATTATTGTGTGTCAAGGATGAGGCTCGCGGTATAACTTAAAGTAATTAAAAGAAATCCGGATTCCTAAGATGTTGATCAACCACGGAGGCACAGAGACACAGAGAAGGAAATCAACAGATTACGCAGATGACACAGATTGAGAAAACGCTTTTCAATAAATCTGTGAAAATCTGCGTAATCTGTGGACGAACATTATTCCCGTGCCTCCGATTGCTCACCAGACAAAATAGAGCGCGTCCTTCACAACGTCAATCTTTGCGGGCAGTGTCCCGAAGTAGTCGCCGTCTACCTGGACATGGACTTCGCCGCCGGATGTGAGTTCGAGTCCTGAAGTTTTTTGACATGAGATATCTTTGAATTTCAAATGCCTTCCGCTGATTACCCCGATGATAAACCGCAGAAGGTCTTTTCTTGTTTTGCCTTTGAAGATACACACCTCAAGAAGTGGTTCGATGATGGATGCATGTGGAGTAATTGAAAATTGCCCGCCGTAATTCTTCGCATTACCTGCGACAACCGTGTAGCCGGTAAGTTCATTCTCAGGGGTTTTAATATTTATGAGCGGAGGATTATATTTTGTTAAGACCTTAAATCCTGAAACGACATGCGCGGCCTTGCCGGAGATTTTTTTTATCAGGTTATTTTTAACGCCCAATACAGCCTCTGCGTCAAAACCGATCCCCGCCATTGACGCAAAATACCGGCCGTTGATCCTTCCAAGACAGATCTTTCGAGCAGGGCCGGTCAGCGCGAGCTCGAGAGCGCTTTCAATGTCCTCAGGGATGAGGAGTTCTTTTGCAAGGACATTTGTAGTCCCAAGCGGAATAAGGGCCAGGGGGACATTTGCCGGATCTGCTTTCTCCGGGGAAAGGACGCCGTTGATCACTTCATTCAATGTGCCGTCGCCTCCGACGGTTATGATGCGGTCAACGCCGGAGAGACTTTTTGCGAATTGAAAGGCGTCTCCTTTTTTTTTGGTAATGAAGGTGGTGAGAGATGCCCTTTTCTTTATCAGTCTCTCAATTTTTTCAATAGACCTGTATGCCCTGTTACCGGCTATGGGATTTACGATGAGACTTACGTTCAAGGATTTCCTTTAATGTTAAGGTCCCCTCGCAGGGTTTAATATTGTCGATCAGGACAGGCGTTGTCTGGAGGTACTTGATAAGCTCCTTCACTTCCCCGCCTGTGATAAAGAACGCCCTGCCTCCATAGGGTAGGCCCCTCTTTTTAATGTGCGGAAGCCGGATGTATCCGAAGCTTCGGGAGGCAATATAACCTGTCGTATAATTCGGGTCATCGGATATGCACAGTTCCCCAAGGACCATCGGGTATTTGTGGACCTTGCTTGCCAGAATAAGGGCCTCTTGAACGGTGTCATTTTTGAGGCCGAGTTTGGCCAACTGTTTTGAGAGCACGGCATCCGCATTTTTTGTGATGCCCATTCGCGTGACCCGCACCCCGCGCAAAAGGTCCGGTTCAAGCCTCACCCCTTCGATGTCCATTAACATCGCACCCCTCATCGTTATGCCGATATTGAGGGATGTGAAGGCCTCCTCAATCGCCCGTTCGGTTATTCCGATAGTCGCGAGGATCTTGAACACCGCCTTCCTGACCGCCTCAGGGTTTTTTGTATTTAAAGTGCAAAGCGGCAGGGAAGATATCTTGCGCGGTTTTTCTTTAAGTTCCTCTACTGCAAGGCGTATTTCATCCGCCTTTCCTTTGTCATGGGTCAAGGCCCTTTCAGTATATTCTTTGACGACATTGAGGATATCGTCTTTTTCATATATTCCCTCGGCGCCTGAAACATGAACACTGTTCTTAGACGCCCTCATCCTTACGCTGTAGTGAATGTTTTTTGACATTATATTTCAAACCCCATATCTTTGATCATCTGCAGGTCATCCGCAGGGTTTCTCCCGGTTGTAGTGAGATAGTTCCCTATCAAAAGCCCATCGGCCCCGGCAAGAAATATGTGCGAGTTCAAATCCCTCAGGGTAGCCGGCCTGCCGCCGCAAACCCTTATCCCCCTGTCTGGAAGGATAAGCCTGTAGATCGCTATTATCTTCAAGGCTTCCAGAGGGTCAAGCTGCTCCCTGTTTGACAGAGGGGTGCCGCTGACGGGGGTGAAGAAATTCACCGGCACTGAATCAACGCCGATCTCTTTTAGCGCAAACGCCATGTCAATGCGGTCTTCCCATGATTCACCGAGTCCGAATATGCCGCCGCTGCAAATGGAAAGCCCAAGGGCCTTTGCGGATTCGATGGTCTTTATCTTATCCATGTAAGTGTGAGTGGTGCATATTTCGCTGAAAAAGGCCTCGGAGGTTTCGAGGTTGTGATGGTAACGGTGAAGTCCCGCATCTTTCAACTCCGCAAGCTCCTCATGTTCCAGTATACCGAGAGTGGCGCATGGCAGAAGCCCCAGGCCTCTTATTTCACGAATGAAGCCGCAAATCTCTTTTAGATCTTTACCTGAAGTTTTTTTCCCGCTGGTAACAATGCAGAACCGTTTGACGCCCTGCTGACTCGCCGACCTTGCGGCCTGGAGGATTTTGGCTTTGTCCACAAGGGGATAAACCGCGGCAGTTGTTTTATTGTGTGCGGATTGAGCGCAAAAAGAACAGTCTTCGGGACAGGCTCCTGACTTCGCGTTAATAATGGAGCACAGATCGACCTTATTGCCCCGGAATTTTTCTCTTGTCCTGTTTGCTGATGCAAAAAGTTCATAAATTTCGGGACCTGTCCGCTGTGACAGGTAAAGGGCGGTCTGCCTGTCGGTCCCTTGTTCCATAGTCTGGGTCCTGTTTCCTGAGCTCTGCATCACCTGGTCTGTTTTTAGCATGTGTTATTATCTATTCATCAAAAGCCGTTGTCAATAATGAAAATTTTTATGATGAAAAATATATTGCCAAAATGGCAAAATTGTCATTTTGATGCACTTCTTTTAATTGCTGAAGCTACTAAACCCTTTAATTAACTTAGGTATTTCCCCGGCATATTTTTTGCTCTCCTAATTATTAGGAATAATAGCATGGAACGAAGAGCTTTTGAGAGAATAGACACGAACATTACCGCAAGATTTTTCTTCGGTAATATGTTTTACAATGGAAATATCTTAAACATTTCCGAAAGGGGAATGTTGATAAATACCCGGAGATGTCTTCCCTCTGAATCAATGTTCGTTGTGATCATACGTCTGGAAAGTAAGCTTCTAAAGGTGGTTGCCAAGGTCAGGCGTTTAAAAAAAGGCAATGGTCATTACGACGGTATGGGGGTTGAGCTTTTAAGTACGTCTGTTGAATATCTGGATTTCATCAAAAGTTTAAAGAGTGTGAAGTCCTTCACAAACTTATCGTAGGTCATATTTTCCATTTTCGCAATTCAGTCTTTTTAATCTTTCCGGTAGCTGTTTTGGGAAATTCCTCAATAAAAATTATCCTCTTTGGTATCTTATACCGCGCAAAGCGGCCCTTCAAATAACCTCTTATGTCACTCTCGTTAATGACTGTATTGTCTTTGTTTTTTATGAAAAGCACCGGTATCTCCGAGCCTCTGCCGTCTGGTATCCCAACCATCGCGCATTCCTCAACCGATGGGTGTTGAATTAGATGCTCTTCTACTTCCCTCGGATACATATTCATCCCGTCGATGATGATAAGGTCCTTTTTTCTGTCGACAATATAGATATACCCGTCTGAATCAATCTTTGCCATGTCGCCGGTATAAAGCCAGCCGCTCTTTAAGACCTCTTCAGTTTCTTTTTCCTTGTTGTAATATCCCCGCATAACGTTAGCGCCTCTTACGATCAGCTCCCCGGTTTCTCCGGCCGGCAGGTTTTTGCCGTCTTCCCCGACAACCGCAACTTCAACCCCCGGGACAGGCAGGCCCACGGAGGAAGGCTTCCGTACACCTCTCAGCGGGTTTACGGCCACCACAGGAGATGCCTCGGTAAGCCCGTATCCCTCGATCAACGGGATACTGAAGCGTTTCTCAAACGCATTGATCGTATCCGCGGGCAGCGCTGCCGCTCCTGATATGCACGCCCTGATATTAACGAGGAACTTAAAAAAGAACCTCAGAAAGAAAGGCATCTTCTTTCTGGAGAGAATATTGTATATCGTTGGGATCGCGACAAAGAGGGTTATCCTGTCTATGAAAATACTGTTTATGACCTTTGAAAACGGCTTTACAGACACCAGCAGTATTATTTGGGCCCCGGCGAATATCGGCAATATAACGCAGACCGTGAAGCTGAATGAATGAAACAATGGGAGAAAGAGCAATATCCTGTCACTTCCTGAAACCTCCATTGCCTTCATGCACGACTCAGCATTTGTCAGGAGATTTCTGTGGCTGAGCATGGCCCCTTTGGGAAATCCCGTTGTGCCTGAGGTATATAAAAACACAGCGACTTCATTTTCATCCAAATCCGATCCACCCTTTACTAAAGGTGGGACGGGAGGGTTTACAGGTATCTCATCAAACATAAAAACCTTCAACCCGGGAATAGCATTATTAATTTTTTCTACATGAGACAAAAACCTGATATTGTAGATCAGAATCTTACAGGCGGAATCATTGAGAATATAGGATATTTCACCAGGGGTGAGAAATGTATTTAAAGGAACAACAACTCCGCCCGCCCTGAGGATTGCAAAATATGAGATTATGTATTCAGGGCAGTTGTCCATTAAGATCGCAACCCGGTCCTGATGTTTTAATCCCAAGGTCCTTAACCCGCCGGAGGTGACGCTGACAAGCCTGTCTGTATCTGAGAAGGTGAATTTTTTCTTCTCAAACTTTAGACAAATTTTATCCGGAATTTCCCTTGCCCGTTTTGATAACAACGCGCTCAGTGTCATAAAATTTCACCCTCCGAAAATGTATCACAAAAAGGCAAATTAATAAACCCAAATATTTTTTGTATTCACAGGAATATGATTTAGGACATATTGTTGAAGAGGTTAAATCGTGTAACATAAAACATCAAAAACATTTTTAGGGAGGTATCAACATGGGAAGTTGCGGTAGTTGCAGTTCCGGGGCCGGGCCGTTTTCTGAAGGAAGGGATTTGGTAGAGTTTGTATATAACGCTCATGGGGGAGCAATTAAGGACCAGCCCCTTCCAAGCGGCTTGAAGACAAAATGCCAGGGCTGCGGAGAGGCGTTCACATTAAAGACATTTGTCGGGAAGTGCCCGAAATGCGGCGGCGTTCATGCGGTGTCCCCGCCGCGCTGTGAAGATCCTGCCAACATACAGTTTGCCGGAGCCGGGTATAAGCTTCCTGAAGACAGGGATTAAGATCAGTCATTCGTTACTCGCTGAATGAGAGGAAGGCCAATCAGTGAGGGACTATTTAAGGCTGAATACAGCAGGCAATTAATTTGTCTGGCGGTTAATTTTCATTTTACTGTTTGCAGCCGATTGTAAATACCGCCTGTGTTAAAAAACTGCAAGCGTTGCAATCTTTACAGTGCTTACAATTCTTTTCGTCTTTGCCCAACAAACATACGAGCATCCTTTCTACTGACTCATACACCTTAGTGTTAATGACGGGACTAACATTATCAGCCCTGATTCTTTCTAACATTTGGCACCTCCCGAGAGATTAGTAATCTGCTCTTAATGTTCTAATACATCCTGTGATTGTCAAAGTCAATAGGAGGTAAGAAGGTTATAAGAATTTAATATTTGCGGAACCGCGCAAATAGCGGAAGTGATGAAGTTGTCCGGCGGCAACCCTTCCGGGCTGCCATCCGTTTTTAATTTTTAATGGGTCCCCTTTTTGAGGCCGTATCTTTCCCTGACCTCTTTTATCTTGCCGCAGGTATAATCGCCTTCAGGGCAGGGGGTGTATAGACAGCCAGGGCCGGCTTTATGAAATATCGTGGGCGCGGCTTTTTTGACGAGCTTCAGCATCTCCTCCGCCATTTTTCTTATCTCCCACTGGGCGCGGTTGCAGCATCTCTGTTTGAAGAAGTGCAGAAGCTCTCTTGCGTTCATGGTCATCATGATCTTTGTCTCAGCAGCATTCGGCAGCAGGAAGCGCGCGTCCTGATTGGCGGACTCTCCTGTTATTCCCAATTCGTTCAACTTTTTGACCATCCCGTTATAAGCCTGCTGAGCATCTTCCATAGAGGAGAGGAAGACCTTTTTTAATTCTTTGTTCTCCTTGATAACAGGCGGGATGATATAATCAAAGCCAGCCTCCTCGCTGACGTATCTTTGCGACTGCTGGCTGTAAGAGGCAAGGCGGTGCCTTACAAGCTGGTGCGAGCAGGCGCGGGAAATCCCTTCAACGGCAAATGTAAAAACAGCGTGTTCAATGGGACTCATGTGTCCCATCTTCACAAGCTTTTCAACGAAGGCCTTCTGGTCTTTAGTTTCAATTTTATCTTTCAGGGATTCAATATCCGAGGGACTGTAACAGAGCTTAGCAGCCATTGCTACTGTCTCCTCCGGGTCCGGCGTATGACGCAGAAGAATGACTTTCAATCTCGCTTCCGACATGGTGTCTCCTTTTTTGCAGCCGCGGGCTTCAGCCTGCTTTTCAATAAAAATCAGGATGCTGAAATAATAAACCTATCCCGTTTTATAAGTCAATTTGATATAACCGTTGACAGGCAGGCGCAATAGTAATATATAACTGTTAAAGGGTGTTGCATGTACAAAAAGATTCTTGCGGCTGTAAATGAATTTTCAAATTCGGAGATAGCCTCGCGGTATGCGATAACGCTCGCGAAATCTTCTCACGCAAAACTTTATCTCGTGTTTGTTGCTGAAGAGAAGATAGAAAAGGACAAATTGCGTCATGCCGAGGCCGCGCTTGAGAGGCTCTTTTCAGAAGCCAGGAATACCGGTGTTGACGTTGAAAGTATTACGGAATGCGGCGAACCAGTCAGGAAGATAAAAGAATTAGTAAAGGAGCATGACATAGATATTGTCTTTACCGCCACGAGGAGAGAAGACGTAAAGAAACGCTTTTTTGTAAGGACCATCGCGAGACAACTTATGATGAAGCTGCCCTGTTCGGTTGCGATGGTAAGGGTAGTGAAGATGGGGGGGATACACCTTAAAAACATTCTCGTGCCTGTTCGCGGCAGGATAACCGGCCTCAAAGAAAAGGCATACTTCGTTGCAAAACTTGCGGAAGGCTCAGGCTCCAGTGTGACGCTTTTCCATCTGCATAAGCCAGGCGCAAGTTTCTTTCAGGGGGAGAAACACTTAAAGCCCGTTCAGAGAGATGAATATATTCCAAAAGATGTTGAGGAATTCCGGGAACATTTAAACAAATACAAAATACCGTATGAAAGGAAGACAGGACTTGGCAGCGTTGCAAGGGCAATAACAATAGAGGCCGCGCACAGGAGGAATGACCTTATTGTAATGGGAGCAAGCGACAGAAGTCTCCTGATCTCCATTGTAAAGGGAAATCCTGTAGAAAATGTTTTACGCGAGACCCCGTGCAACCTGATAATTTTCAGGGCAAGAAAAAGCTGACCGCTAACAATGAATATCCACAATCTCTCAAAAACAGAGGTGCTGAAAAATCTCGTTACTTCAGAAAAGGGGCTCTCTGAAACTGAAGCGGCAAGGAGGATGCATGAATACGGGCTAAATGAGATAAAAGAAGTAAGAAAAAAAGCTCTCTACCTAAGGTTCATTGCACAATTCACGCATTTCCTTGCCATGCTCCTCTGGCTTGCGGCGGGACTCTGTTTTTTATCCGAATACCTTCATCCGGGCGAGGGTCTTGTTTCACTCGGTATAGCAATAATTGTGGTTATATTGATCAATGCGGTTTTTACTTTTGTACAGGAGTACCGTGCAGAAAAGGCAATTGAAGCTCTGAAGAAGCTCTTGCCTTTTAACGTAAAAGTTGTAAGGGAGGGCATCAGAAAAGAGATCTGTGCTGAAAATATAACGCCGGGAGACCTGATACTCTTGAGTGAAGGGGACAAAGTCCCTGCTGACGCGCGGCTCATCGAATCAAATTATTTAATGGTAAACAACGCGCCTCTCACAGGAGAATCCGATACAAGGCCGCGAAGTCATGAAGCATTCGAAGGAGAGTATATTGAAAGCCCGAACATCGTCTTTGCAGGCACTCATGTTGTAAGCGGCTCAGGAAGGGCCGTTGCGTTTGCCACCGGCATGTCCACGGAATTCGGGAAGATAGCCCATCTTACAAGCGGTGTTCAGGAAAGATTAAGCCCGCTGCAGAAAGAGATAATAAAGGTAACAAAAATAATAGCCGTTATTGCCCTGACCACGGGGATATTCTTTTTTGCCCTTGGAATTTTCATCGGCAGGAGCTTCTGGCACAATCTGCTTTTTGCCATAGGCATCACTATCGCCAATGTGCCTGAAGGGCTTTTACCGACTGTTACTCTTTCTCTGGCAATGGGCAGCCAGAGGATGGCAAAGAAAAAGGCGTTGATAAAGACCCTCACATCAGTTGAAACCCTCGGCTCTGTTACGGTGATATGCACCGACAAGACAGGCACGCTGACGCAGAATAAAATGGAGGTGGAGAGGGTTTATGCAGGCGGAAGACTTATAAAGTCAGAAAATGGGAAGATGAGAAGATGGGAAGATGAGAAAAAGACAGGATCTGAAAGCTTCTCAACTTCTCAACTTCCCAGCCCCTCAACTTCTGCATTAGACATGCTCATGCAAGCCGCATCCCTCTGCAACAACGCGGTTTACGATAACGGGAAATACAAAGGCGACCCCACAGAGGCAGCCATCTTAAAGGCCGCGAGAGAAGCGATAGGAGACGTGAAAGCTGAACGCATACATGAGATGCCCTTTGACTCTGATAGGAAGAGAATGACGACGGTTTGCAAGACAGGGATTAGGGGTCAGGGATTAGGGATTAGTGGAAAAGACCATCCCCCCATCCCCCCCTTACCAAGGGGGGGCGAAGGGGGGTTGTTTTCTTTTACCAAAGGCGCTCTCGAAACGGTCCTTCCGTTTTGCACTGGAATTCTCAGGGACAATGAGATAAAAGCAATCAGCGAAGATGATAAAAAATCCCTCATGCAGGCCTACCATTCAATGATGGATGAAGGGTTTAGGGTAATCGCGTTTGCGTTTAAAGAGATTAACGATATTGATATTGGTAAGGGCGAACGGCCGTTCGCCCCTGCAGATTTGGAATCAAATTTAATTTTCCTCGGCCTCATGGGGCTTGAAGACCCGCCAAGGCCTGAAGTCCCTGACGCTATAAGAAAATGCCGCGATGCAGGTATCAAGGTCATCATGATCACGGGTGATGCGGGCAGGACGGCGGTTGCGGTTGCAAAACAGATCGGTCTTGTCAAAAATAATCCTTTAGTGATTGAAGGGCATGAAATAAATTTGATGTCTGACAGCGACCTCAGGGGAAAACTTTTATCAGATGAAATCATCTTTGCAAGAATGACGCCTGTTCACAAGATGAGGATAGTGACCATTCTTGAAGATGAAGGGGAGAGGGTCGCGGTGACGGGCGACGGGGTTAATGATGCGCCGGCACTGAGGAAGGCAAACATCGGCATTGCAATGGGACTGTCCGGGACAGACGTTGCAAAAGAGGCGGCGGATGTAGTCCTTCTTGATGATGACTTTGCGACAATTGTAAACGCAGTGGAAGAAGGAAGGGCAATATTTGAGAATATAAAAAAGTTTATCACCTACATCTTTGCGCACGGCACACCCGAGGCGGTCCCGTATGTGATGTTCGCATTTCTGAAAATACCTCTTCCCCTGACAGTGATGCAGATACTCGCGATTGACCTCGGCACTGAAACGGTCCCGGCGCTGGCCCTCGGGGTTGAGCCCCCGGAGGCAAATATTATGAAAAACCCTCCCAGGCCCCTTGATAAGGGACTTATAGACCGCTCGCTGCTTTTCCGCGGCTACATTTTTATCGGGCTGATAAGCGCGGTCGGCGTCCTTTGCGGTTACTTCTACGTCCTGTTCAGCGGAGGATGGCAATGGGGCACTGAGTTACCAATGGAGCATACCCTGGCCCGTCAGGCAGCCACCGCAACTTTTTTGGGAATTGTCATCCTGCAGATCGGCAATGTGTTTGCCTGCCGCTCATTCAAAGACTCAATCTTCAGGCTCGGCTTCTTTTCCAACAAACTGGTCATACTTGGAATAGCCGCCGAGATAATTCTGTCGGCGCTCATTATTTATCACCCGTGGGGCAACAGGATCTTCGGGACCGCGCCCCTAAGAGCGGATGTATGGCTGCTCCTGATACCGTTCAGCATAGGACTGCTTTTGGCAGAGGAATTGAGAAAATATTATGCAAGAAGATATAGTAACACCTAAAACATAAACCATAGAAAGGAGCAGCGCATGGAAAAGTTTTCAATAAGCGAAGTGATTGAACAGGCTGTGCAGACGGAAAAATTAGGCTACCAGTTTTACACCACAATGGCAAAGAGGTTTGAAAAAGACGAGGGGCTGAAGAAGCTGTTCGACACCCTCGCGACAAAGGAGCTGCGGCATGAAAAAATGTTTTCCGAATTAAAAGACATATCAGGGGAAGAAGAACCGGAAGGATGGGAAGAGGTTTCAAGTTATCTGAGGGCGATTGTCGAGTCGGAGTTCTTCCTCGGCAATAACAGCCACCTGCCTCTGCTTGAGCACGTCAAGACCGTGGAGGATGCCGTGAACTTTGCCATGGGCTTTGAAAAAGAAACATTGCTTTACTTCCACGCGGTCAGTGACATTGTCAAGGAGAAGGATGTTGTTGATGAGATAATCAACGAAGAGAGAAGCCACATCAAATGGCTCGCCAGGTTCAAGGAGAGCTTTAAAGCAAAATAACGAGGCTCTTGCAAAAGTCTTGTTTTGTCATTCCCGAGGTAGTAATCGGGAATCCAGCTCCTTTGAAAAACAAAGACTTCAGGATACCCGTTTTCACGGGTATGACGGCCCAAGTCATTTTGCAAGGACATTTGCAAGAGGCTCTAACGTTATGAGTTATCTCATGGGAACGCGTATCTCATTTATGCTGTAGTATTATACGTTGCTAAAGGAAACGGCATAAAAAGACGAAATCATATTGTATGGGCTTTAGTTTTGCATGGAAACAGCGTAAGCGTTTTACCGCTTTCATCGATCTTCTCATAATCGGGGTCCTCGGAAGCGCGATATATTTAATAGCTGTATTCACCACTGCACACGAGTTAATTGATAACTGGACAGGCAACAGGCGGTTTTTAGGACTTGAGCTTGATGAACTCGTGGTCGTATTTGCATTTCTTGGGATTGCTTTCAGTATCTTCTCAATACGCAGATGGAATGAGCTTCATCATGAAACAATCAAACGTGAAGAATCCGAGAAGAAGCTGCTGGAGCAGGAAAATAAATTCAGAGATTTAGTGGAGAAGTCGTTAGCAGGCGTTTACCTGGTGCAGAATGAAATATTCAGGTATGTCAATCCGGAGCTGGCTAATCTGTTTGGTTATACGGCAAATGAACTGATAGACAGGAAAGGCCCGGCAGATGTTGTATTGCCGGAAGATTGGCCTCTCGTTAAAGAGAATTTGCAGAAGCGGATGTCCGGCGAGGCCGGATCTATTCACTACAGTTTCAGAGGAGTAAAGAAAAATGGAGAGATCATCTATGTGTCTGTTTACGGCTCCAGAACATTATATCATGGACGGCCTGCCGTTATAGGGACGTTGCTGGATATTACCGAGCGCAAGCTGAAGGCGGAGGCGCTGAGGCAGAATGAGGAACGCATTATCAGGCAGAGCTGCGAGCTTGAAGCCATGAACGTGGAGCTGATGACTTTGCACAAAGTTACGTCGGCCATTAGCCACAAGCTGGACAGGCAAAGCCTCTTTAAAAATATTCTTAATGCAATAACCGAACTTGATATTATCAAGGTCAAACGTCAGGCCGGAATATTTATTGTAGAAGGCGACAGGTTAAATCTTGTCGCGCACCTCGGACACCCAAAGGCTTTTCTGGATATGCATGAGAACATGACAGTAAACGACTGCCTTTGCGGGCTTGCGGCAAGGACAGGAGAGATTGTAGTTTGTAAGGATTTCCATGCTGACCGCCATCACACAATTCAGTATCCCGGCATGGAGTCTCACGGGCATATAATTTTACCGCTGAAAACCGCAGATAAAGTAGTAGGGGTTTTGTACCTTTACCTGCCGCCCCACGCTGAAGTTGGCGAGAGTATACTTACTACACTCGGGACAATTGGAAATCAGATCGGCATAGCAATCAACAACTCCATGCTCTATGAAGAGACGAGGGAGCTTTCACTGCATGACCCGCTTACAGGACTTGCCAACAGGCGTATGATGGGCATTGTATTTGAAAGGAGCATTGCAAGGGCCAGGAGATTTGGAAGTTCCTTTTCAATCATCATGCTGGACCTGGATAATTTCAAAAAATATAACGACACCCACGGACATCCTGAAGGAGACAGGCTGCTTGTTGAAGTCGCCCGCATGCTGTCAGAGGAGGTAAGGGATCTTGACCTTGTTGCCAGATACGGAGGAGAAGAATTTTTGATACTACTTCCTGAAACAGATTTAAAAATAGCCTGCAAGGTGGCAGAGAGGATACGGAAATCCGTTGAGACAAAGACGGCGATTACCCTCAGCCTCGGCGTTACATCCTGTTATCCCGGGATCCAGAGCATGAAAGACTTTATAAAAGAGGCGGATGATGCATTATACCAGGCAAAGCAAAAAGGCAAGAACAGGGTTGAGGTAGCCGAGCCCGGATTGGTTGGCGGGTGAAACAGAGAGTGATATGGGAAAACTGAATTGCTGGGAATTCAAAAAATGCGGCAGCCTGACGCAGAGCCGCTTGCGGAGGTTATCTAAAATTTAATCGTCTGCGGCGCGCGGGGGCATGGGATGACGTCGCGGATGTTGTGCATCCCGGTGATATACTGCACCAGCCTCTCAAAGCCCAATCCAAACCCCGCATGAGGAGCGGAGCCGAACCTGCGGAGGTCAAGATACCATTGCACATTTTCAAAAGGTATCCCCAATTGGCCCATCCTCTCAGTTAATGCCTCAAGCCTTTCCTCGCGCTGGCTGCCGCCGATTATCTCGCCGATTTTCGGGACGAGCACGTCCATTGCGGCAACGGTCTTTCCGTCGTCATTCATCCTCATGTAAAACGCCTTTATCTCTTTCGGGTAATCCGTCACGATCACGGGCCCTTTATAGACCTTGTCAGTCAGGTAACGCTCATGTTCAGACTGCAAATCCAGTCCCCATTTCACGGGGAACTCAAATTTCTCTGTCGCCTTCTCCAGCTCTTTGACGGCATCGGTGTACGAGATGTGGACAAAAGATTTTTCGGAAAGGTTTTTAAGTTCGGCGATGGAGGTGTTCTTATAAAACTTTTCAAGAAATGCGATCTCGCTCTCGCCTTTCTCCAGGACCTTTCCGCACAAGGTCCTGAAAAAATCTTCAGCCAGCTCCATATCGTCTTTAATATCAGCAAAGGCCATCTCCGGCTCTATCATCCAGAACTCGGAAAGATGGCGCGTGGTGTTCGAGTTCTCAGCCCTGAAGGTAGGGCCGAAGGTATAAACATCGCCCAGCGACATCGCGAGAAACTCCGCCTCAAGCTGACCGCTCACTGTCAGATAAGCGCGTTTGCCGAAAAAGTCATGTGAAAAATCAATGCCGTTGTTGCCCCTCGGAGGTCTCTCCAGATCAAGCGTTGTCACTGTAAACAAATCACCTGCCCCCTCGCAATCGCTTGCAGTGATTACCGGCGTATGGACCCAGACAAATCCCCGGCCCTGAAAGAATTCATGCACCGCCTCCGCAAGGATATTACGCACCCTGAAGACTGCACCGAACGTGTTTGTCCGTGGCCTCAGATGTCCTATCTCGCGCAGGAATTCAAGCGTGTGCCCTTTTTTCTGCAAAGGATATAAGGCAGGATCGGCATCGCCGAAAATTTCAATCCCGGAAACTTCCATCTCGAACTTCTGCCCCTGTGCCGGAGATTCTTTCAAGATGCCGGTGGCTTTAATCGCGGCCCCGGTGTTGCAGTGAGTTAATTTCTGAAAAGCCGGTGATGTTTCAGCAATGACGAGCTGCAGGGTGTCCTGTGTCGAGCCGTCATTCAGCGCAATGAAGGCAATGCCCTTTGATTCGCGCCTCGTCCTCACCCAGCCGCAGACAGTGATCGCCTGCCCGGCGCTTCCGTCAGAAAGAATGTTTTTTATCCGAAGCCGTTTCATGAAATCCTCCCAGTTAATATGAATTCTATAATACCATGAAGATGGAAGATGGCTGAAAGTTTATTTTTTTTGTTCCCCTTTATTTAATTTTCATCTTTATATAAAATAAAACGTTTTTTCGTTTGAAATGGATACGGAAAGTTTTTTCTTCATAGGTTTTATCTGTTCCCTTTCGGCTGCAGCAATCTCTCTTCTGCCTGTCCCGAAAGTGAAAGGCCCTAACTGTATCCGCTTCACACCCGCCGCAATATCAAATAAGAAAGTCATTGATTTTTCCACTGAAGCAGCTGTGATATTTCGGGGGTCATCGAAATGATCATTACGCCTCTTGCGATAGTCTCTTTATCTGTACTGCTGCTCTTTCTGTCGGTGATGCTTGTGCCGCTTTTGAAAAACAACCAGCGTCTATTAATCAGTACATCTTTCACCCTGGCTTCAGCCGCTTCATTACTTGGCATAACAGGAGGCGTCTGGGCTGTCGGCGGAGCTATTACAAATAAAATGATCCTGCCTGTGGGACTGCCCGACCTTCCTTTTCATCTGAGGACCGATCCGCTTGCGGGTTTCTTCATTACGGTAATATGCCTGCTGTCGCTCTTTGTATCGATGTATTCTCTTGGCTATATCAAGGGATATTTAGGACGCAGGCCGGTAACAAGTCTTGTTGTTTTCTACAACATTTTTCTTGCAGGCATGCTGATGGTTGTGCTGGCGGATGACGCGCTGTTCTTTCTTATCGCGTGGGAAGTCATGGCCGCGGCCTCATACTTCCTTGTAATGTTTGAAGATGAACGCATAGAAAACAGGCGTGCCGCATTTCTCTATATAATAGTCGCGCATGTAGGGGCGATCGCGATACTCTTGTCCTTTGGAATCATGGCGGGCCTTACCACGGGTTTTGAAAGTTTCAGCGGCTACACGTTTGACGCCATGCGGCAGGCTGAGTTCCCTCTTAAATGGGCAACTGCCGCGTTCCTGCTGGCCTTTTTCGGGTTTGCCGCAAAGGCGGGCGTGGTCCCACTTCATGTCTGGCTTCCTGAGGCGCATCCGGTTGCTCCGTCAAATGTTTCCGCTTTGATGAGCGGCGTAATGCTTAAGACCGCCATCTATGGAATAGTGCGCGTGTCTTTTGATCTCCTCGGTACATATCCGTGGTGGTGGGGGGCCATTGTTTTGATACTCGGACTGATATCCGCTGTTATGGGCGTGCTCTACGCACTTATGCAGCATGATCTCAAGAGACTGCTCGCTTACCATTCCGTGGAGAATATCGGGATCATACTCATCGGCATCGGTCTGTCAATGATATTCACTTCATTTAATATGCCCATGCTTGCCGCGTTAGGCCTGATCGCAGGGCTTTATCATACAATGAATCACGCCATGTTCAAAGGACTGCTCTTTATGGGCGCCGGGGCCGTGCTTCACGCTACTAAAGAGCGCAATATGGAGGAAATGGGCGGACTGATACACCGGATGCCGTGGACAGCGGCGCTGTTTCTTATAGGGTGCGTTTCCATTTCCGCGCTGCCTCCTTTTAACGGGTTCGTGTCTGAGTGGCTTACGTTTCAGGCGTTTCTGCTTTCACCCGCGCTGCCAAGTCCGTTACTGAAATTATTGGTCCCTCTTGGCGCGGCGCTTCTCGCGCTGACAGGCGCGCTTGCCGCCGCCTGCTTCGTAAAGGCGTTCGGGGTAACTTTTTTAGGGCACTGGAGAGGGCATCATATGCCCCGCGTCCATGAGGCTGACTGGTTTATGCGCTCCGGTATGATATTGGCTGCGCTGACCTGTTTTTTACTTGGCGTGTTACCCACCCTGTTTATTGACTGGATGGACATAATTCCGCAGCAGTTGATCGGGACAAAGATCGGCGCGTCCTCAGGAACTTACGGCTGGCTGTGGCTTACGCCAGTTGCACAACAGAGGGCGTCATATTCAGGCCCGATAGTTTTTGTGGGCATATTGCTTGTCGTGGTTGCGGCGTATCTTATACTGCACGTCAAGCCCGGCGCAATACACAGAGTGCCTATCTGGGACTGCGGCTTTGGAAGGCTTAACCAGAGAATGCAATACAATGCCACATCTTTCTCAATGCCGATCCGCAGGATATTCGGCTTTCTTTTCAGCATCAGGGAACAGGTGAGGCTTACACCGAGGGGCGTATACAAGGCTTTTCCTAAAAGGTTAAATTATTATCTTCGCGTAAGAGACCGTTTCTGGGGCTGGCTCTACAATCCGGTCATAGAATTCAGTTTCTGGGTATCGCGCATGGTGGGCAGGCTCCAGCAGGGGCGCATTCAGGCGTATCTCATATATTCTTTTATAACTATAATAGTGCTGTTGGTGTTTTCACGATGAAACTTTACAGATTCGTAATAGAATTTCTCCAGATAGCGATTCTCCTCGGGGTCGCGCCAGCGTTCACGGGATGGGTAAGAATGCTGAAATGCTGGTCGCAGGGACGCACATCAGCAGGCATATTTCAGCCTTACAGGGACATCCTGAAATTATTTTCAAAGGACATCTTTTTAGCTGATAACGCTTCATGGATATTCCGCTTCACGCCTTACCTTGTGTTCGGAACAGCCGTGCTTGCCGGAGCAATAATTCCCATGTTGTCACTGGAACTTCCTATAGCGTCCACTGCTGACGTAATTGTTCTTGTAGCGCTCTTTGCGATTGCGCGCTTCTTTACCGCGCTTGCGGGAATGGATATCGGGACTGCTTTCGGCGGCATGGGTTCAAGCCGCGAAATGACAATAGCGTCATTGGCCGAACCTGCCATGCTCATGGCTATATTTACAGTTTCGCTGGCAAGCAAATCAACTTCACTGTCGCAGATGGTGCATGTTATCTACAGCGGTCAGATCGCTTTAAGGCCTTCACTCGCGTTTGCCTTTTTTGCTTTTATATTGATCGCCCTTGCTGAGACCGGCAGGATACCGGTTGATAATCCGGCCACGCACCTTGAACTTACAATGATCCATGAGGCCATGATACTTGAATATTCGGGAAGGCATCTGGCGCTTATAGAATGGGCGAGCATGATGAAGCTCTTTCTTTTTGTCATGCTGGGGGTTGCGGCCTTTGCTCCCTGGGGCATTGCGGAAACAGGCGATCTCGCCGCAATCTTTCTGGCGTTTGTATTTATGCTGTTAAAGCTTGTAATTGTCGGGACCGTGCTTGTAATGATAGAGACAGGTCTTGCCAAGATGAGGATATTCCGGCTGACCGAATTTTTAGGGTCGGCGTTTTTACTTGCAACACTCGGGATGCTGTCTTATTTTATTTTGGAATGAGATGGAGAATAAGGTGTTAGGGGTCAGGGATTAGGGATTAGTAAAAAACTAACCCCCAACCCCCGATCCCCAATCCCTAAAAATGATATGGATTTAAATGTTGCCGCACAGTTAAATAGTTTTTTGGCCGCCTTTGTGCTGCTTACCGCGTTTGGAATGCTGGTGCAGAGGAGGATGTACGGGCTTGTGCACCTGTTTACATGGCAGGGACTTTTTTTATCGATCAATACGGCCGTTGTCGGTTTTGTCGCCGGGAAACATCACCTTTATATATCGTCCATTCTGACATTGTCTTTGAAAGTCATCCTGCTTCCCTATATCCTGCACGTGCTCATACGGCGGCTCAAGGTACACAAAGAGGTGGAAGTGGTAGTGAACATTCCCATGACAATGATGATGGGCATAGCCCTTGTTATATTCTCTTATTACCTGATGGCCCCTGTTACCCAGCTTTCCACTCTCGTTACACGCTCGACGCTCGCTGTCGCGCTTGCCACCGTCATGATCGGGTTGCTGATGATGATAACGAGAAAACATGCCGTCACGCAGATAATAGGATTTCTTGCTATGGAAAACGGGCTCTTCTTCGCGGCCACCAGCGCGACATACGGGATGCCGCTCGTGGTGGAATTGGGAGTAGCGCTTGATATTCTGATCGCGGCGTTCATATTCGGGATATTCTTTTTTCATATACACACTACCTTTGACAGCCTGGATGTCGACCAGATGGCAAGGCTGAAAGAGGAGGATTGAAAGTAGCGATAAGCTTTCAGCAATAAGCGGTAAGCTTTTCGTCATTCCCGCGAAGGCGGGAACAAGAGAGAAGACGGTTTTTGTAGTTTTAGCTTAGAGCTAATCGCTTAAAGCTATTTTAAGGAGCAGACATAATGTTACTGGTTTTACTACTGGTGCCGCTTTTTGCGGCGGTGATACTGGGGTTTGTGGGAGACAGGAAGTTTGCGCCCGAGATAAACATCGCCGGGTCAGCCGCAACATTTGTAGCGGGCGCGGGACTTGCTCTGCAGGTTTATGAGCAGGGGCCGATGCTTGCCGGAGGGAAGTTTTTCTTCGTTGACGCGTTCAATGTCTATCTGGCTGTGCTTACATCTTTTGTCTCCATGACAACGGCGATCTTCAGCAGGAGATATATGAGGAGGGAAAAGGAGCACGGGCGGGTAGGGCACGTAAGGATGCGCTTCTATCACGCGATGTTCCAGCTTTTCATCTTCGCAATGCTTTTGTGTTTACTGACAAATAATATCGGCGTGCTCTGGATCGCTATGGAGCTCGCTACATTGTCCACGGTCCTGCTCGTCTCCCTATACAGGACACCTACCGCAATTGAGGCGGCGTGGAAATATTTCATACTCTGCGGCGTTGGTATCGCGCAGGCTCTCTTTGGAACGGTGCTGCTGTACTTCGCCGCTGAAAAAGTCCTTGGAGAAGGCGGCGAGGCGCTTCTCTGGACCAACCTGAGCCAGGTAAGCGGAAGCCTTGAGCCTACAGTTCTCTCTCTTGCCTTTGTATTTCTCATGGTAGGGTACGGCACGAAAGTCGGCCTTGTTCCCCTGCATAACTGGCTGCCGGACGCGCACAGCGAAGGCCCCACACCCATATCCGCCGTGCTTTCAGGCCTTTTGCTGAACATCGCGCTTTATGCCCTCGTAAGATGCAAGGTGCTTGTCGACGGTTCTACCGGCACACACCGCGCGGGAAATATAATGATGGGCTTCGGACTGCTCTCAATACTTGTTGCGGCTTTCTCTCTCCTGAGGCAGAAAGATATTAAACGCATGTTCTCTTATTCATCCATCGAGCATATGGGAATAGCGACCTTCGCCTTCGGCCTCGGAGGGCCCATTGCAACATTCGGCGCGCTCCTGCACATGCTCGTGCACAGTCTCGCAAAGTCATCCATATTTTTTACCGTAGGCCATGCCTCCCAGATGCACAGGACACAGGAGATGGACAAAATCAGAGGTCTCTTCAAAGGCAATTCACTGGTCGGATGGGGACTGATGTTCGGCGTAATGGCAATCGTAGGAATGCCGCCCTTTGGTGTCTTTACAAGCGAGTTTCTTATATTGACGGCAACAATAAAAGACGCGCCATTGTTGACGCCGTTTCTTCTGCTGGGTCTTGGGGTGGCTTTCGCTGCCCTTTTCAGAAGGGTGCAGCCGATGGTCTCAGGCGATATGCCGCCTTATCAGAAGCCCATAAAAGTAGCGCACCTGCCTGTGCTGCTGCATATGGTGCTGGTCCTTATTCTCGGCGTTTATATGCCGGCGTTTCTTAATAACTGGTTTCATACCGCAGTGGAGTTATTGAAATGAGCATATTGAAAAACGCGATAATATCAGCCCTCGGAGTGGAAGCAGTGTTTGATGGAAACAATTATCCAGCTTCCATGGATTTCTGCGTTGTGCCGAGAGGGAAATTCGTAGACGCCGCAAAGGCGATGAAAAAGGTCCACGCCCTTCTTGCGGCTGAATGGGCTTCCGACGAATCGCAGCTTGGCAGGGGCTTCGGCGTATTTGCCTGCTACAGATGGGGTGCTGAGTACCTGATCGTAAAGATCGAGCTTCCGTATGATGATCCGATCTTTGCCAGTATCACGAATAAATTTATGCCTGCCTACCGTTTTGAACGCCAGATGAAGAGCCTCATGGGTGTCGTGCCTGTGGGGCATCCTGACTTGAGGCCGTGGATAAAATTTGAAGACTGGCCTGAAGACGCATGGCCGCTCAGGAAATCCTTTGACGCTTTAAAGCCGATGCCGCGTGTTGCCGGTGAATACAAATTCGTCAGGGCGGAAGGGGAGGGCGTTTATGAAATACCGGTCGGGCCTGTGCACGCGGGAATTATTGAACCGGGGCATTTTCGCTTTCAGGCAGTGGGAGAGGACATTCTCAATCTCGAAGAGAGGCTTGGATATGTACATAAAGGGATTGAGAAAAGATTTGAAGCGCTTTCATGGCAGGAAGGCTCAAGGCTTGCTGGACGCGTGTCAGGAGATACAACCGTCGCGCACAGCCTCGCTTATTGCATGGCGTTGGAGACCATGACAGGATGCAGAGTGCCGGAGCGCGCGCAGTGGCTGAGGGCGCTTTTTCTTGAAAGGGAGCGCATTGCCAACCATCTCGGAGACCTCGGCGCGATCTGCAATGACGCAGCCTTCGCGTTCATGCTTTATCAGATGTCGAGGCTCAAGGAGATTATGCTTCGGACAAACCACAAACTGTTCGGGCACAGATTTATGATGGACAGGATAATCCCCGGAGGGGTATCGGTTGATATTGGTCCGGACGGCAGGGAATTAATATTATCTGAGCTGAAAAAGCTCTTAAAGGAATTCAACAGGCTCGTGATTATCTATGATGAGAATTCATCACTTGAAGACAGGGTGCGGGAGACCGGTATTCTCATCCCTGAGAAGGCGAGAGAATTGTGCGCGGTGGGGATTGTCGCGAGGGCCAGCGGGCTTAATCTCGACTGCCGCACGCAAAATCCTTTTCCGCCTTATGACCGCATCGGCGTGAACGTTCCGGTGCTTATTTCCGGCGACGTGCACGCAAGGGCGTGGGTCAGGGTCGAAGAGGTAAGAGAGTCCATACGGATCATCCGCGAGATAATTAATGCGCTTCCATCCGGCGCGATATCCGCTGAGGCTGGAATTCCTGCGCCGGATACGTCAGGGTTTTCCGCTGTGGAGGGATGGCGCGGAGAGATTGTCTACTGGCTCCAGGCAGGGCCGAATAGCGAAGTCAACAGGTGCATGGTAAGGGACCCCTCCAGCGTCAACTGGCTTGGGCTTGAGCAGGCGGTGTTAGGCAATATAGTGCCCGACTTTCCGCTCTGCAATAAGAGTTTTAATCAGTCATATTCGGGGCATGATCTGTGAAAGGAGAAAATATGTCCTATAAGGCATATAAGACCTATAACCAATGAAAATACTCAATCAAATTCTAAGGACAGGGATTGTAACGGAGGCGCTGCCGCCGGAGGTTGAAGAAGAGATAAAGGCTGTCGGCACAAAACTGGAGGAAGCCATCAGAAGGCGTTTCAGCAGGAGCCTTACTATCCGGCAGGTGGATGCGGGCTCGTGCAACGGATGCGAGCTTGAGATCCACGCGATAAATAATCCAATCTACAATTGCGAGAGGTTCGGTATGCATTTTACCGCTTCCCCCAGGTTTGCGGACATGCTTTTGGTCACAGGCCCTGTGACAAGGAACATGGAGATAGCCCTACGCAGGACGTATGATTCAACGCCTACTCCGAAACTTGTTGTTGCCGCGGGAGACTGCGGTTGTAACGGCGGGATATTCGGAGAGACCTACGCTTCTCTGGGCGGCATAGACAAGGTCATTCCGGTAGACGTTTATATTCCCGGCTGCCCCCCGACCCCGATAGCGCTGCTCCACGGGATACTCAAGGCAGTAGAGGTAAAATAACTTCGGCCACAGATTATCGCAGATAAGCGCCGATAAAAAAAACTCAGTTCATACTGGACCCAAAGGTTAGATTTGAAATTAATAAATCCGCGTCAATCTGCGTAAATCAGCGGCTAACCGGGTTTCTTGGAATCAAATATCTCTTTTACGCGTCCTACTTCTCCGCTTTCCAGACGCACTTTGATACCGTGAGGATGCGAAGGCGACTTGGTTAAAATATCCCTTACTATTCCTTCTGTCAGTTTCCCGGAACGCTGGTCCTGTTTCAAGACGATTGAAACACGTAATCCAGGTCTTATATCCGAGCGGTTATTGCCAATCATACTTTTCTCTCCTGTTAGACCAGATTTTCAAGAAGGACTTTATCTTAAAACGCCCTGACGCGGAAGAGGGTGCCGCTGTAGTTGAAGACGACCCCTGTCTCGGTAATTTCCTTTATCGTCAGATTTTTTGCCACCGTATCGCCTTCGCGTAAAATATCACCGTTAACATTCACCATCCGGGTGTCGGAGCTGTTGGAATAAATATGCCCGAGAATGGATAGCTTCGGAAGCTCGCCCTGGACATTTTGAGGCAGCTGGCTTAATTCCGGGATGCTGTTGGTTGAGGCGGTTTTATTTGTATCCGGCTGCTGTGGTTCCTGCAGTGCAGGAATTGTTTTGGGAGATTGTTTTCTTAGTGTTTCAGTTGCAGCAGCTTTAGGCAACTTCATGCTCGCGACTTTTTTAGGTGGTGTTATTGCGTCAACTGCCGGCAATGGCGGCGCTTGATCTTCAGGTTTTGATTCCTGTTTGGTTGCTTTCGCAGTTGATTGCTGCTCCTGCTTTACCGTTTTAGATGCAACGTTTTGCTTCCCTGAAGCGGCAGTATTTACTTCCCTTGCAGGTTTTTCTTTAGCGGCCTTTACGGATGAGCTGTGTGTATCAAATATCTTATCACTAACCTTTTCAGTAACTATGGATTTATTCGTTTTTGTTTCTGCGGCTGTTGTTTCATGCTGCTGATCAGCGGCAGTTTGAGCCGTAGTGTTTTGATTGCCTCTATCCCGTGGAAGGAGCCAGACTGCCAATATGCCGGCGTTCAGAATCAATGCCGCAAGCACAAGATATTGCCAGACGGGACGCTTTCTCTGCTCTTCCGGCGCAGGAATATGTACCGTCATCAGGTCCGGTACGGAGCCCCGCTGGCGTTTCTGCTCAATTTTTTTCAGCGCATCAAGTATAAATGACATATATTTTAATTCATTGATACAGGGTTACTCATTCTGTCATTCTGGCTTGTCCAGAATCTTTTGTGATTCTCAAAGAGTCAGAAAGATTCCCGGCAAGCGGGAATGACAGCAAAAGAACCACTTATTTTTTTACTAACAGCGGCTGCTCCTTATCAACAGCAGCGTTAATTGCGATAATTGTCTTGGGGCCTATTATGCCATCCGGTTTCAGTCCCTCAGTGAGCTGAAATTTTTTTACCTCTTTAACGAGGGCGGCATCATAGACCAAACTTTCCCGTGGCTGGGCCTGTAGTCCCTGCATAGCTGATAATCGCTCGCTCAGCCACCGCACAACCGTCCCCTTGTCACCGGGCAGGATGTCGCCGTGATAATCAGCCGGAGCTCTCCACAAAAGCGTGAAGTCACCGAGCCAGTGTGATTCGATATCTTTGACGGGAACTCTTTTGGTTGACGTTCCTATTGTCAAAGCAGCAGTCTCCCCTTCAAATGCATTTAAAGCAGCGGAAAAAATCTTTCCCTTTTCATCCGTGAGTTTCAACACCGCGGGGCTGTTTAACTGACGCAGTGTGTTTAAACTGCCGACGTCATTAAGACATTGTAAGCCGTTTGCCTTTGCCTGTTCGCACGGCTGAACATTTTTCCGGGGTTGGTATACGATGCCCCACTGACTGAAAATGGATTGAAAGGCCGTCTCGCTGCTTCGATTAAATGGTTGACCTTCAGGCCATTCCAGTTTGTCGGGTAGAGGAGATTGAATGACGTTGATCGGTTGTATGACTGTTACCGGCTGTATTACAGTTGCCTGTTGTTCTGTTGTCTGTTGAGGAACATTTGCAGTGATCTTCCGTGATTTATTTAAGTCGTCCTTAGTATAGTAAGTTGCAGCCAGCACAACACCGACTACGGGAACCATAATTGCCGCAAGCCAGACAGCGGCTTTTTTGTATTGTCCCAAAAAACTGTTTCCCCCGAATACCTCACGCGAGGCTTTTATCACTATGGGTTTGGTGACCTCGTTTTTCCCAAGGGCAAAGGCCCCGAGCAGGGCGCGGTCGCAGAGGACGTTGATTAAACGTGGTACCCCTCCGCTTAATTCATACAATTTAGCAATTGCGGGACCTGTAAACAACTGTCTTTTTACACCGGCAATTGTCAGACGGTGCGAAACGTAGGACGCCAATTCTTTTTTAGATATAGATCCCAGATGGTAACGCGCAATAACGCGCTGAGAAAGCTGACGCAATTCAGGCTGTGCTAATTTCTCCCTGAGCTCAGGCTGTCCCAGCAGGATTATCTGAAGAAGCTTGACCTGGTTCGTCTCAAGGTTAGTCAGAAGACGAAGCTGCTCCAGAACATCGGCGCTCAGATTTTGGGCCTCGTCAATTATGAGGACGGTCTTTTGCCCTTTTTCATGGGACTCGAGTAAATAACCGTTCAGGAGGTCCACAAAGACTTTTATGCTTGTATTGCCATGCGGATATTTTATTCCGAACTCATCACAGATAGTGGCCAGAAGCTCTTCGACGGTTAATTTAGGATTTACAATAAATGCAATCGCGGAGTTTTCCGGTATTTGCTCCAGCAAACAGCGGCAGACTGTTGTCTTACCGGTCCCGACCTCGCCGGTGAGCAGGACAAAGCCGCCGTCACTGTTGAAGCCGTATACCAGATGGGCCAGCGCCTCCCTGTGCTGCTCGCTCATGTAGAGATAGCGGGGGTCCGGGGCAATGGAGAAAGGCATTTCTTCGAGGCCGAAATATTCTTTGTACATAGTTTCCCATTACAAATCAGGTTGCCAAAAAACCATTTTGTAATTAATTAAGAGTAATACAAGAAACAGGGAAAATACAACTGCCGGCATGATACAGTGTGCATCGCACAATGTTCACACACTCTTCAGCACAGAGGAACGCAGCCGCAGACAGGGGGGATATGAAGAAAAAATCTTTCCGGGTGGTTTAATTAATAATATTACTGAAGGTTATGATTGGCGGGGGAAGGTGTTTTTGTTTCAAAGTCAGGGTATTCCTCTCCCCCATCGTAATCAGCAGCTTCATTTCTGAGCTTGAATTCATCAGCTAAGGCCTTAAGCTCCGTTGCCATTCTTTGCAGTTGTATGCTGGATTCCGAGGATTTTTGAGCGCTGTCGTTGGTCTGCTCGCTTAGGTTCGCTACAGTAGAAAGATTGGCGGTTATTTCATTTGCCGCGCTGGACTGCTCTTCGACTGTAGCGGCGATCCTCTGGATCATTTCCGTAACGTTTTGCGCGGACACCACTATCATCTGCAGTGAATTGCCCGCCTTGCCTGCCAGGTCGGAACCGCTTGCAACCTCTTTTGTACAATGTTGCATGGATTGGACGGCCTTATTCGTGTCATCCTGGATGCCTTTGATCGTGTCGGCTATTTCCTTTGTTGCGGAAGTGGTCCTCTCCGCCAGTTTCCTTACCTCATTTGCTACTACTGAAAACCCTCTCCCCTGCTCTCCCGCGCGGGCGGCTTCAATGTTTGCGTTGAGCGCAAGGAGATTTGTCTGATCCGCTATCTCGTCTATCACTTTAATAATCTCACCGATTTGCGCCGACCTGTGTGAGAGGCTTGAAACAATATCCGAGGCCTCTTTTACAGTACCTGCGATGGAATTCATTCTGTTCATGGCGTCAATAACGACGTCTCCGCTTTCAATTGCAAGCGCAAAAGACTCCCTCGCGGAATTTGATACGATTTCAGTATTCTGCACTATGTCATTAAATGTCGCAGACAGTTCCTCAGTTGCGGCAACAGCGCTGCTGGTCTGTGACGTCTGCTCCTGCGCGTTGGTAGCAATCCTTGCAGTGTTTGCAGAGAAACCTTCAGCATTTAGTGCAACTGCGTTAATGTCGTTTTTTAAGGTGCTAATAAAACTGCTGAGTTTATTCAGTGCGCGATTAAAGTTGGAAGCTAATTTGCCGAACTCGTCTTTATTAGATTCATCCATTACGATGCTTAGATCGCCCTTCTCAAAACCTTCGGCAATGGTATTCAGCGCTTTTATGGGTGAGGTGATGGAGCGATAGAGGTTGATCAATATAAAGCACATTATTAACAGGATTACAGCTACAACAATGTTGATGATGCGTTCAATCTTTATTGCAGTTGCTTTTGCATCTGCAAGCGATTTTGCGGCAAGGGCGTCAACTTCCTTTAATAAATCCTTGGCTTCCGTGGTGAGCTGGCCGTATTGGAGCATTGCATCATCATTTGTTACTTTTATAAGTTTAATATTCAGAAACGTCTCGGCGCCTTCTCTGACTTTTTTCCACTGAGGAATGATTTTTTCCTGCATTGTTTTGCGTAATTCAGCATCTTTTAATTGTGTCGTGAGAAGTTCATGTAACTCATCAAACCCTTTCAGATGCTCCTGGGTAAGCTGCCTGGAGAGAGGCTCCCCTTCGTCAATAATAAACTCATTTATCCCTCTGAATAAACCCTGAAGGTGCATGGTCTCGTCTTCAAAAATCCAGGCAAGCTCGGTGTTTTCAGCAACCGACTTATTTCCGAACCAGTTTATCAGCACCATTGTGATAAACAGCGCGCACAATATCACAGAGGAGAAGACGATCCTGTTTCTGATAGTCATGTATATCCTGTTTTCCTCCAAGTATAAGGCTGGGGGATAGACTATTCTGTCCCCCAGTCCTGATATTTTTTTAGTGCTCTAAAGGATAGCCCTTTTTAGACCAGTCGTCAAAACCGTCTCTGAACCACATCACGTTTTTATAACCGGCCTCTTTTGCTATCTTGGCAGCGTAATATGATTTCCAGCCAGTCGGCCCGTCGCTGTGAAAAACAATCTTCGCATTCTTGTCCTGAGGCAATACAGACATGTTAAACTCGCCTGCGCGCTTACTTGCATCCTCATTCTCCACTGTCCACTTGAACGGGAGTGAAACTGCGCCCTGAAGGTGGCCCTTGCCGTAATTCAACGCCTTTCTCATATCAAAGATATGCACACCTTTCTGTCCTAACAGCGCCTTTACCTCGTCTGAGGTCACAATCTTTACTCCTTCGAGTTTTGCCGGTGTCGGCGCATCATCTGCCGTTGAAATGCCTGCAAATGCAAATACAAAAGAAACGACTAACAACAGTAATAGAATTTTTTTCATGGTTTTTTTACTCCTTTTTCATTCTTTGATTTTTGACTTTCTGTAAATAAAAAATGCTATTTAATAATTGGATCCACCTCGCCCTCTTTTTCAATTTTGATGTTCAGTAAGAACATAAGTAACTTTCTATCGGCATTCCGTCTGAAAACTTTAATGAAAACTAATAACAGAAAAATCTTTTCCCGCTTGTTTAAGACACCACTGTTTGTAATTTGTTTAAGACGGCGATAATCTTAATGGCTTTGAGAAAAGAAAAAAACAAGGTGCTGACCCGAGGGGACACGCTTAAATTTGGCAGGTTTTTTGGCAAGGCAGGGAAAACCTTTAAGCTAAGGTCAGCACCTTTCTTTTATAACTATTCTGTGTTTACAAAAGAAATCTATTTTGCTGCTGCTGCGTATTTCTGCCCCGGTTTTAACAAAATGAACTTGTCAGCGCCTTCTTCCTGCTTGACTGATTTAAAGAACTCGCAGGACATACAGGAGACTGACTTCTGAGCAAAATCGCCCTGGACCTTTCCTCCACAGAAAGTCCCGGCAATTGCCCAGCAAATACGTCCGGCGTTTTTGCCGGCGTTCATACCTGAGCATGAAGCCTCTGTAGTAGCCGGGCATATACCCATCTCCTTGGACTTTACCCCGCCGGGCTCCCTTCCGCACTTCTTAAACTCCCAACAATTTAGTTTGGCCATTTATCCCTCCTTTGTCTAAAATGGCTACCATCACAAAAGATAGTGATGCATAGGGGGCTATCGCCCCAAATTTTTTCTCTAACATCCTTATCGGCAACTTAAATCGAAAACTTTAATTGTGGAAAATAAGGGGCTGTATGACAAAAAAAGAGGAGCATATTAGAGGAATAGAGAAAATTGTTGCAATTATAGAGGGTAGAAAAATTTAGAATTGAGAGGGAGAAAAAAGAATGCTGGCCCTATGAGGGGACATGGCTGAAATAAAAGGTTGGGCTCTTAGCATAGGCAGGGAATAACCTTTTAAAAATCAGGGGCCAGCATTCTATCCGTTATTTTCTTAAAGAGAGTATAAAGATAGGATGCTGACCTATGAGGGGACATGGTTGAAATAAAAGGTTGGGCTTTTTGCATAGGCAGGGAATAACCTTTTACATCTGAGGTCAGCATCCTATCTTTATACTCTCTAAGCTTCAATACAGTTCCTTCTTTCCAGAAAAATTTAATTTACTGCTAAAAATAATATACAATATTAAGTACGCCTAATGCAATACCTTAATAAAAAATATTGAAAAACAAGAATTATTGTCTAATAAAAAAGACAAGTTAAGGGTAGGTGATCGCAAAAAGATAAAATAAAACATGCAGTTAAAAGGCTGAAGTGTATGGCTGGAGGTGAAATAAGCGAAAAGGATATGATGGTTATTTATTGCTGTTGAGTAAATAAAACCTTAGGGAAACACCTTAGTGGTATCGGGGGAAGGCTGAAAACGTGGGGGGGTATAGGTGTGAGTTATGGAGAGGTTGGGTCGTCCATTACTAATAGTGATAAAGAAAGATGCTAATCTAAAATACCATAGACACTGCCTCGATGCAGAATCATGTTAAACGGATGTTAGTCCCTCTCTTATGGCATACTTTGTGAGATCAGCCACATTACGAATGTTTAATTTGCCCATAACCTGACGGCGATGTGACTCTATGGTCTTTGTGCTTACACTTAGATGTGCCGCAATCTGTTTTGTTGATCTGCCCTCTGCTATTAGCTGAAGCACCTCCCGTTCTCTTTCAGTGAGCAGGGAAAACGCCTGATGATTGGTTCTTTGAGTATTGGTTACCAGACTCTCTACAACAAGGCTTGCAATTTGGGGGTTAATATAAGTTTTGTTGTCCATCACCACTCGAATTGCCTGGGCCATTTCATCAAAGGCGCATTCTTTAAGTAAATATCCCGATGCTCCGGCCTTAAATATTTCAGAGACAAAATGTTTATCATAATGCATTGATAAAGCCATAACTTTTACGCCGGGGTGGTCTGCAATAATTTTACGCGTAGCGTCAATGCCGTTTAAATCGGGCATGCTGATGTCCATTATCACGATGTCCGGTGAAAGTTCTTTTACAAGTTGTAATGCGGTCCTCCCGTCTGCGGCTTCACCTACGACCTGCATGTCTTGATACTCTTTCAACAAAGAGCGAATCCCGTCTCTTAAGATTTTATGATCGTCCACCAGTAAGATTCTTGTTTTTTTCATAATAAATACCCCTCCTAAGTTGTTTTTATTGAAAGCTGAAATGGCGCCACGATTGTGACCCGGGTACCGAGACCCGGTATGGATTTAATTTCAAAATGCCCGTTAATATGGTTCATTCTTTCCCGTATATGGAAGAGACCGTATCCACTGTATGGTATTGAGGAGTCGGGAAGCCCCATCCCGTCGTCTTCCACAATAATTTTAAGTTTATTGTCGTCTCTAATGAATTTAATTGTTGCCCTTTTCGCCTTTGCATGTTTAACAATGTTTACGAGCAGCTCACGCACTGCCTGGAAGAGAAAGAAGCGGATATTGTTGTCAAACGGCATTTCACCCTCATCATATTCCAATGTTATTTTTATACCGTGCTTACTGCGGAATTGGTCTGTGAGCCATTGAATGGCCTGACTAAGTCCTAATTCATACAATATAGGGGGGCTAAGCTCAAAAGTCAATGTTCTTGTTTCTTTTATAGTCTGCTCGATAAGCTGCAGGATTTCTTTTACTGTGCTCTTGAAATCATCTGATGGCGCAGTCTTGTTCAGCGAGCTGAGCTTGATCTTGGAGAGCGCAAGCGTCTGTCCTATACAGTCATGCAGTTCTGTAGCGATGCGTCTCTTCTCGTGCTCTTCTATCAGGGATATCTGGGAAGTGAGTGACTGAAGCTGTTTTTGATAGCTGAGAAGTCTTTTCTCAGCCTGCTTGCGCACGCTGATTTCCACCTGAAGGGCATGATTGGCTTCCAATAATTCACAGGTACGGTCTTTAACGAGTTCCTCAAGCTGTTCCCGGTGTTTCTTTAATTCTTCATCGGCTTTTTTCCGCTCGGAAATGTCGCGCACAATGCACTGAAATACTTTATATCCGCCTAAATCGAGCAGGTTTGCCGAGACCCCGGCGGGGAAAACGGAATTGCTTTTCCTCTTGAAATTGATTTCAAAATTGCCGGCCCCCTGTTTGACAACCGCATTACACACGGTAATTGATTTTTCGATTTCTTCAGCAGGAAAAAGGTCGTGAATCTGCAGGGAGAGAATCTCAGACTTTGAATACCCGAATTGCTCCAAAGCCTTCCGGTTTACATCCAATATGTTTCCGTCAAAATCATGAATAAAAATCGCATCGCTTGAATGATGAAAGAGCTTGCTGTATTTATCCTGACTTTGCTGTAACGCAATTTCAACTATTTTACGCTCGGTCAGGTCCCTGATGATGCCGATTATTGCAAATGGAATATTACTCTTGTCATTGACAACAAAGGCTGACAGCCAGATAGGAAAGACATTGCCTTTTTTATTCCTTACCATCAATTCCCCGAACCATTTCCCCGTATTTTTTATTGATGGAATTATTGTTTTTGAGGCCAACCCGGAGTCAGTGTTCATCACATTAACATGTTTCCCTTTCAATTCGCTATGCGAGAAACCGAAGATTTCTTTGATGGCATGGTTGGAATAAATGATATGACCCTCAAAGTTGATTATAAGCACCCCGTCAGGAGAATTCTCTGCAATATTAGAAAACAGTTTCAATTTAGCTGTGCTTTCCTCTGCTAATTGCTCCAGTTCTTCACGGTACTGCTCCAGTTTTGTTTCATTTGTTATACGTTCGGTAATATCACGAAAGACAACGACATAGCCTGTAATAGTCTCATTATCTGAAATCGGCGCGGAACTAAGCTCTATATTTATGTTGGAACCGTTCCTGGTCTTCAGGATAAATTTTGCCTGGGTTAAGGGTTCCCTTACCTGAATAATTTTACTTACTGTATCTTCTGCATCTCCGGGTTCATTGTATTTAATCTTAAATATGGTTGAGAGATGTCTGTCTTTAACGTCAGATAGCAACCAGCCGGTTAAAGATTGCGCAACGGGATTCATTAAAATAACAAGACCGTCCTTGTCTGTTGAGATCACGGCGTCGCTTATGCTGTTGAGGGTTGTGAGGAGCTGGTTGTTACTTCTCTTTAATTGCTCCTCCATCCTGTGCTTGTATATCGCCAGATCTATGGTAGCCTGCAGTTCCCTCTCATTGAATGGTTTGACAAGGTATCCATATGCATTGGTTTTTTTGGCCTGCTTGAGAATTTCTTTGTCTGAATACGCAGTGAGGTAAATGACTGGAATATCATAACCGGAAATTATTTGATTGGCTGCTTCCGTGCCGCTGATCTCGCCCTGTAATACAATATCCATCAGGACCAGGTCCGGTTTTTTCTCCTGAATCTTATTTATTGCTTCCTCGCCTGTGGAGACTATGGCAGAGACACTATATCCCAGATTTTGCAGACTCTTCTTAATATCGTTAGCAATGATCCACTCGTCTTCGACGATAAGTATTTTGGACTTGGCCATTTTATCTCTTTCTATGAAACCTGTTGAAAGAAAGGAGACCGATTTCTGTCATCGCGGGAATATTTCTTTGAGCAATAGTGGAATATGGAAGGTAAAACATGTGCAAAACTGGCCCCCTTCCCGAACTGATGCTTAATTATCGTTAATTATGAGAAAAAAATCAACATACTCCGCCTTAATAAAATGTCCTTAACAGATAAACATAGCTTAAGGTTTAATAAAAGATGCCGATAAGTATTGTGAGATAGTCTAAGAGCAAATGCTCGGATTCGGGGTAATGACATATCGGGCTGGACGGCAGGTAAAACAAGGAGGAGTATCTGTGAAATCTGTTATGCGGGAATTGAATATCCAGTGGAAAATAGGCATTATCCTTTTGGCATTGGTAGCATGTGTTTTTGGCAACTTTTTAGCAATACTGTTGACGGACGCAGACACCGCGAAGGCGATAGGCACGCTCAAAACTGTTTCAATGATATCCTTTATCGTTTCCCTTGTGATTGCCGCAGTCGCATTTTACAGTGTAAAGAAAAGAATAGTTGCGGACCTGAAAGGAACTGTAGTGGTAGCCAACCAGCTTAAAGAAGGAGAATTGGCTATGGAAATTGACATAAGAAGCAACGATGAGATCGGGGAAGTGCAAACCGCACTGAAGACCATGGTGGAGAACCTTACAAAAATGGTCGGAGAGATACAGGATGTCTCACATACAGTTGCAAGCAGTTCGGAAGAAGTATCCGCAATGATAACTCAAATAAACAGAGGAATAGACGACCAGGCGCAGCAGATCGAGCAGTCTGCAACAGCCACGACAGAGGTATCGCAGACGATTGTAGAAGTTGCAAAGAATGCGTCTCACGCATCTGAGGCTGCAAGCGAGTCCGTTACTATCGCCGGTGAAGGTAAAGCAGTCGTTGAAAAAGCCGTTACAAGCATATTGAATATCGCTTCAACAATTGAGAAGTCTTCGCAGACCATAGGGAACCTTGGTGAGAGCAGCCGGCAGATAGGAGATATTATAAATGTCATCAACGAGATTGCCGGACAAACGAATCTCCTTGCGCTGAATGCCGCCATTGAGGCAGCAAGGGCCGGAGAGCAGGGGAGGGGTTTTGCAGTCGTAGCTGACGAGGTCAGAAAGCTTGCGGAGAAGACCGGTAAGGCGACGGATGAGATAACCGAGATGATCAAAAAGATCCAGCAGGAGACGGAGATGTCCGTGCAGAGCATGGCGCAAAATAAAGTAGAGGCCGAAGAGGGCGTGAAGCTGGCAAATCAGGCCAAGGATTCACTTGACAGGATAGTCCACGCATCTGAACAGTGCCTCGAGATGGTGCGTTCAATTGCAACAGCGTCAGAAGAGCAGTCAACTGCAATTGATGAGGTTTCGTCAGGAATGGAAAATATTGCCAGTGTATTTGCCATATCGCGCGAGGCGATCTCACAGATAAATATAGCTGCAAATGAACTTGCAAAGATCGCGGGCGAATTAAGGGAACGTGTAGCCTGGTTTAAGACGAGTTCTAAAAAAGGAAATGGCAGTAAAGCACGCTCCGTACGCGGCCCTCAAAATAATAAACGCAATAGTATCATGTCTGCAGCGCAAAATTAAGACCCGGGGTAATCCTTATTCAGATGGTGTTTGATGTAACTATGTCAAACACCATCAATCTTCTCTTATAACAATCAGGGAAATAACCTTAAGTAATTACCGCAATCTTCCGATAATAGAATTGCAGTTGCACAATCAAAGGGCGCTAACAGTGCTTTGTGTTTTTATTGTTAAAAAAGGAACAGGACTATGAGCATAAAAAATTTAAAAACAAGGGACAAGATCATTATATGTTTCGCATTGCCTTTAATCTTGACAACACTGTTATGCTTCTGGACCTTTTCAATAAGCTCAAGCGTTTCTGATAATATCGAAACGGTGCGGACAAAGAATGTCGAGCTTGCGCTGTTGGCCGAAAGAATGAATACCCAGGTTGTGGAGATCCAGCAATGGCTTACTGATATATCTGCCACGCGCGGACAGGACGGGCTGGCTGATGGTTTTGATGAGGCGGCAGAAAGCTTTAACTTTGTAATTTCCGGTCTATCCAAATTTAAGGAAATGTACGAGGCTGAAAAAAATCCCGCGGGGGTCAAAAATATCCAGGATTTAAAAATAAGAGTGGACGCTTACTATGAAACAGGCAAAAAGATGGCCAAGGCTTATGTTGAAAACGGGACCAGTGAAGGTAATAAAGTAATGGGTGAATTTGACAGGGCCTCTGATGCTCTCAGCGAAGTCCTGGAGCCTTTTGTTAAGGAGCAGACGGAAAAAATGGACAAAGGGTTGGATGCAGTTACATATTCCGTAAAGAGCGTGAGGAATGTAACGTTTACCTTGAATGTGTTTTTTATAGTTACTGGTGCTGTGAGTTGTTTGTATTTAGTCCGCTCCATAGTACTGCCTCTTAAAGAGGGCGTAGCCGCTACCGACAGATTAGCTGACGGAGAGCTTAATGCTGAAATCAAAACGGACAGGGGTGATGAATTCGGGCGCTTACAGGTCTCGTTAAAAACTTTGGTTGAAAATCTGAGGGAGATAGTCTCACAGATAAAAGACGTTTCAAATACGGTTGCGAGCAATTCTGAAGAAGTGTCAGCGACAACGGAACAGATAAGTTCAGGCATTAACGAGCAGTCAAGGCAGATCGAACAATCCGCCGCCGCAGTAACGGAGGTGGCTCAGAGCATAGTGGAAGTTGCAAGGAATGCGGCAAATGCATCGGATGCCGCAAAGGAGTCCGTCAGCATTGCCGGAGAAGGAAAAACTGTTGTTGAGCAGACCGTGACAAGCATGTTAAGTATAGCTGAGAACGTAGAACAATCTTCACATACTATCGGGGAACTGGGCGAGAGCAGTAAACAGATAGGGGACATAATAAGCGTAATCAACGATATTGCCGGACAGACCAACCTCCTTGCATTGAACGCCGCTATTGAGGCGGCAAGGGCGGGTGAGCAGGGAAGGGGGTTTGCGGTAGTGGCTGATGAGGTGAAAAAGCTTGCGGAGAAGACCGGCAAGGCGACCGAGGAAATTACGGAAATGATCAAGAAGATACAGCGGGAAACCGAAGTTTCTGTGGTGAGCATGAGAAAGAACAAAGAAGATGCTGAGAAAGGCGTCAGGCTCGCAAATCAGGCCAGGGAATCTCTTGAAAGAATAGTCCATGCATCTGATCAATGCCTTGATATGGTGCAATCAATAGCTGCCGCAACTGAAGAACAATCTTCCGCAGTTGAACAGGTGTCGGCAACTATGGAAAATGTTGCTGGCGCATTTGGCGCTTCACGCGAAGCTGTTTCTCAAATCAACACATCGGCAATTGAACTCGCGCGGATCTCCGGCGAGTTGATGAACCTTGTGTCGTGGTTCAAGACAAATACTTCCGGGAACATTGAGAAGACGACACAGACTATAAAGTCTCACTATAAAGAACCTGGTGCAGTTAGGGGATAATCAGAAATTACCGGGAAACTATCCTGCGGCACTATTTGAAGCCGTGCTCATCTGAAGGGAATATGCCTTTTTCGATTTCTTCCCGGTAGAGTTTAATTGCTTTCAGGGCATCTTCCTTCATGTTAGCGTACTGCTTTACAAATTTCGGCACAAACCTCTCAAACAGGCCGATTACATCATGAAGGACGAGTATCTGCCCGTCGCAGTGCGGACCGGCCCCTATGCCTATTGCAGGTATGGAAAGTTCTCCGGTGATTTTTTTTGCAAGGCCCATCGGTATCGCTTCAAGCAGCAGTGAGAAGGCCCCTGCATCCTCGATAATGTGCGCTTCTTCAATAAGTTTCTTTGCAGCCTCATCTGTCTTGCCCTGGACCTTGTATCCCCCCATCCTGTGGATGGATTGAGGGGTGAGGCCTATGTGGGCCATCACGGGGATATCTGATTTTGTCAGCGCCTTGATATGTTCAGCAATTTCAGCTCCGCCTTCCAGCTTAACGGCAGCGGCCCCAGCTTCTTTTAAGAACCTGCCTGCATTCTTCACCGCGTCTGAAATACTTGTCTGATAAGACATGAAGGGCATGTCGCCTATGACCATCGCGCTTCTTACAGCCCTTGCAACCATTTTTGTATGGTAAAGCATTTCATCCATTGTCACAGGAAGTGTGTTTTCCAGTCCCTGGACAACCATGCCAAGTGAATCCCCCACGAGCACGGCGTCTATTCCAGCCTCATCAACGATCCGCGCAAACGGATAATCGTAGGCAGTGATCATCGTAATTTTTTTGCCTTCTTTTTTCTTTTTAAGAAAATCCTGGACGGTAAAGTTTGACATAATGATATTATTCGATCTTTTTGTCACCCTGAACTTGTTTCAGGGTCCTGTTTTTAGAGATGCTGAAATAAATTCAGCATGACATTAAAGGTAGTTACGTTTGCACTATCTCCACCAGCTCCAGCTCAAATATAAGCTCTTTTCCCGCCAGCGGATGGTTCGCATCCATCATAAATCCTTTATCAGTAATGGCCACCACTGTTACCGGAACGGACCTTCCGTCGGCCCTGTGCATTTTAATTGTATCTCCAATCCTGGGGTCAAAATCCCCGGGCGCATTTTTTCTTGCAAATTCAAAAATCTTGCTATCGTCACGAAGGCCGTAAGCGTCTTCCGGGGAGATGGTGAGTTTTTTCTTCTCGTTTAATTTCATACCGATAATGCCTTTTTCAAAGCCGGGGATAACCTTTGCCTCGCCGACGGTGAATTCTATCGGGGCTATGCCTATTGAGGTTTCGATTGTATCTCCATTTGCATCTTTAAGGGTGTAATGCAATTTTACCCTGTCGCTGTTTTTTACTTCCACGTCTTGCCTCCTTTATATCTTTAACACGTTATGCGTGCCGCGTTATTTAGTTCCGGATTTTGCACAATTATAACATCTGAGATCTGTTTTTTCTTAGAAAGAAAATCCCCGCGCCGGTCAATATCATGCACAGGCAGAGTATCTGCCCCATTGATATGAAGCCAAAAAATAATCCGAGCTGGGGGTCGGGGTCGCGGACGAATTCAATCAATAACCTCACCAGACCATAGCCGATAAAATATACGGAAAGATAAAAGCCGCTGAATTTTTTCCTGCCACGAATATTCCAGAGCACAAGAAAAAGGAATATCCCCTCAAAAAGCGCCTCGTAGAGCTGTGACGGATGCCTGAGCTGCCGTGTTTCGTCAAGGGGGAAATACATTCCCCACGGCACGGTCGTGGCCCGTCCGTAAAGCTCGCCGTTAATGAAGTTGCCCATCCTGCCGAATGTATATCCAAGCGGGATGGAAGGGACGAGGAAGTCCCCAAGCTGCCAGAAATTTATTTTGTACTTGCGGCAGAATATTGCTGAAGCTGTGATGACGCCGATCAATCCGCCGTGATAAGACATGCCCGCGAGCCCGGTAAAATGGAACCCGCCCGTAAAACTGAACGGCAGGATTATCTCCAGCGGGTTTGACATGTAGTAACTGAAATTGTAAAAGAGCACATATCCCAGCCTGGCCCCGACCAGGAGCCCCGCGACGGCCCCCACAAGATAATTTTCTATATCGGTCTTTGTGTAGCTGAAATTTTCTTTATTCAGCCTGTGGAGCGACAGCAAATAGAGGGTGGCGAACGCGGCAATATACATCAATCCGTAATAGCGGACCTGGAACTGCCCGATCTGAAAGATATAGGGCTTGAGGTTTTCGGGGATATGCTGCCAGAAGTCAATGAAGTTGCTCATGTCTTATTGTTTGCTGAGTATCTATTCCCTGTTTGCTCTTCTATAGAGCGGTATATTTTTTTGGTATTTTTTATAAAAAACATCAAGGCGGTCCCGATAATCGCTGCCGCAATTATCATTGTAATAATATTAATCTTTTCAAAGTGGACAAAGTGCTTGTTGATCAAATGCAGCGAACCGGTGACGAGCATTGTAACTACGATAGTCAAAAGGGAATAGATGCTGATCACAATTAAAAGGAATATTGACGGCAAGAGCCGCTGCACCGGAGACCTCGACGTTGAGTTTGTTATGGGCATGAGGTTATTGTACGAAATAAGGGGCAGAGGTTACAATATCTCTTTTCCCTGCTTTAGGTCTTGCACTGCTGCATTGAAAATTTAATTGAAGTTAACAATCAACCAGATCATAAAACCGTAGAGTCGCAGCTTAGAATTGACATGACATGCAAAAGTTACGAAACATATGCGACATAGACAAGTACTTAAAAATATGGTATAAGCATTACATTAATATTAATAGTATTAGCATTACATCATATGAATAAGAGCAGTCCTGAATCAAAAAAAACTGGCAGCCTCCGCAAGAAGGCGGAAGGAAAATTGCGGAAACAAAAGGGGACATCATTAAAAATCATCTCTGCTCAGGATTCTCAAAGCCTCGTTCATGAGCTTCAGGTGCACCAGATAGAACTGGAAATGCAGAATGAAGAACTTCGCAACGCGCAGGTCCTGCTCGAAGAATCACGCAGCAAATATTTTGACCTGTATGAATTCGCCCCTGTCGGGTATTTCACCCTCGATAAAAAGGGACTTATCCTCGATGCGAACCTCAAAGGCGCAAACCTTTTAGGGTTGGAAAAAAGCATTCTGAGAAGAACTCCATTTTCAAGGTATGTCAGCAGGGACGAACAGGACAAATATTATTTTAGCCGTAAAAATATTCTCGAAACAAAGACCCAGCAGACCTGCGAGCTTAAAATGCAAAAAAAGGGCGGCGCAATATTTTATGCTCAGCTGGAATGCATACCGGTACAGGGCAATAAAGATACTGACATTCAATTGCGAATAGTGATGAACGAAGTTACAGAAACGGAAGAAGATGGAAGAAACCATAAAAAAACTGGTCCATCATGATGCGCTTACCGGACTGCCCAACAGGACGCTTTTTGCAGACCATCTCAATCTTTCGCTTTCTCAGGCCTCCCGCAGCGGGCACATGGTGGCCGTCCTTTATCTGGACCTCGACAATTTCAAGACAATCAATGATTCTCTGGGACACTCTGTTGGAGACCAGTTGCTGAAGGCGGCTGCAAAACGTTTGCAAAGCTGTCTGCGTGAAAGCGATACCGTGGCCCGTTTGGGAGGCGATGAATATGTCATATTGCTTCCCGTAACTACTCATGAGAAAGATATCGTCGTCACAGTCACGAAAATCATCTCCGCCTTTCAGGAGCTGTTTTTGATTAATGGTCATAAACTCCATGTAACCGTAAGTGTGGGTATCAGTCTCTATCCGCCGGACGGTAAAGATATTGACACATTGCTGAAGAAGGCGGATACCGCCATGTATAAAGCGAAAGAAAGAGGGAAGAACGGCTATAAGTTTTTTAACGCCGCCATGAACAGCAAATATGTTAATAGCATGAAGCCGGGAAGCCGCCTCCGTAAGGGTATTAAGTCTAAATAACTGGTAGTGCATTTCCAGCCGATAGTTCACTTCCTGATCTTCCGCGCTTTTGCACTGTGGCACTTCTTTATTTAACGATTGACACTTTCACAAGAATGTTCTAATCTTAAGCACTTGCCCTTGCAAAAGAATCTATCATTATATGATTATTCCGGTGATGAGGGGTAGCCGCCGGATAAATGAATATTCATTGAATGAAAGGGCCCGATGGCTGGAAAGCAAAAAAAAATCATCAAAAAATCCGGTACCCGGAAAATATCCCGCAAGGCCAAACTTACAAGCAGGACCACTTCTGCTCCGGCAACAACAATTGCATCAGAAGCACCTAACATAAACCGCGGTTTATTTATTGTCGGTATCGGCGCTTCTGCCGGAGGATTAGAGGTATTTCAGGAGTTCTTTACCCATATGCCTTCTAACAGCGGAATGGCCTTCATACTGGTCCCTCACCTTGATCCCACTCACAAGAGCATCATCGGCGACATTCTAAAGAAATATACGGAGATGAATATTTACCAGGCAGAGGACGGGATGAAAGTCCTGCCGAACTGTGTGTATCTGATACAGCCTGATAAAAATATTGCCATACTTCATGGGAACCTTCAGTTGATAGAACCTGCGGAGCGCCGCGGCCTGAGGCACCCCATAGATTTTTTCTTTCGTGCCTTTGCGGAAGACCAGGGCGAAAAAGCCATAGCTGTTATTCTCTCGGGAACCGGGACCGAGGGGACCCTCGGCTTAAAGACAGTTAAAGGAGAAGGCGGACTGGTTATCGTTCAGGACCCGAATACTGCCAAATACGACGGCATGCCCCGAAGCGCCATAGCTACAGATATGGTTGACTATGTTCTGCCTGCGGAAAAGATCCCGGAAATTCTCCTGAAGTATGTGAGGCATCCGCAAACAAAGCTCCTGAGAAAAACTGAAAGCCCCTTGGAAAAATTCCCTGACGCCCTGCAGAAGATATTCATTTTGGTCCGTAACCAGACAGGCCATGATTTTTCCCTTTACAAACCATCTACCATCATCCGCAGGATCGAAAAGCGTATGTCCCTTCACCAGATTGAAAATGTCGCAAATTATGTTACGTATCTCAGGGACAATCCCTCTGAGGTAATAATACTTTTCAAGGACCTCCTCATCAGGGTCACCAAATTCTTCAGGGACCCTGAGGCCTTCGAGCTGCTCAAGAAAGATATTCTCCCTGACCTGTTTAAACATGCCGGGGAAGAAAATCTCTTGCGCGTCTGGGTGCCCGGCTGTTCCACGGGCGAAGAAGCGTACTCCATGGCCATTGCGCTGCTTGAGTATATCAGCGAGCATGATCCGGCCGCTAAGATCCAGGTATTTGCAACGGACATAGACAGCGACTCTATCGAAACCGCCAGAAGAGGAAGTTATCCTGACAGCATTTCCGACGATATAGCGCCGGAACGGCTGAAACGCTATTTTGTGAGGGAAGACAATACCTACCGGATAAGCAGAAAACTAAGGGAATTAGTTGTCTTCGCCGTTCAGAACGTGACCAAAGACCCCCCTTTCTCGAAGGTAGACATGATAAGCTGCAGGAACCTTCTCATTTACCTGGGGCCGGAATTGCAGAAAAAGATCATACCCCTTTTTCATTACGCGTTAAAGCCGGGGGGCATTCTTTTCTTAGGCACTTCAGAGACTATCGGGACCTTCTCCGACCTTTTTTCCGCTGTCAGCAATAAATGGAAGATATTTAAGTCTAAAAAAACTTCTCTTGTCAGCGCAGCGTCCACGGATTATTATCCGGCCATGGTCAAAACCGGGCCTGTGAAATTGCAGCTCTTAAAAAAGGGAATAGCCGGGGAGATGACTCTTGGCGATATAACCGAAAAGCTGCTCGTTGAGCGCTATGCACCGCCGTGTGTGATCATTGACGAAAACGGAAGCATCCTCTACTTTCACGGCCGCACCGGTAAATACCTGGAACCCTCCCCCGGTAAAGCCAAGCTTAATATCTTTGAAATGGCGCGCGAGGGACTTAGGCTTGAACTGAGAGCGGAGATCCGTAAAGCCGTAACCAAAAAAACAGATACCGTCATCAAAAACCTGAAGGTGAAATCAAATGGTGACATTTATGCAGTCACTGTAAACATTAAGCACATAAATAAACCGGCCCATTTAAAAGGCCTGATCATGATAGCATTTGAGGAAGCCGCGCCTTCTCAGCGGGTAAAGGCGGACAAAAAATTACCGCACAGTGAAAAACCGGGCAGCCTGCGTGCCGCAGAGCTGGAATTTGAATTGAAATCCATGAGGGAACAGCTCCAGAGCACAATAGAGGAACTTGAGGCATCAAACGAAGAACTGCAATCAACAAACGAGGAGCTCCAGTCGGCCAATGAGGAACTTCAGAGTTCCAATGAAGAGCTTGAGACGTCAAAGGAAGAACTCCAGTCGGTTAATGAAGAGCTGATGACGGTAAACTCCGAGTCCCAGAACAAGATTGATGAACTGATACAGGTAACAAATGATATGAACAACCTCCTTGCCGCCACAAAAATTGCCACCATTTTTCTGGATAACGATCTGAACATAAAACGCTTTACCCCGGAAACCGGCAAGGTGATCAAACTGATACAAACGGATATAGGCCGTCCTGTAAGAGATTTCGCATCATCACTTCAATATGAAGATATGGTCAAAGATGCTGGGGAAGTGCTGAGGACCCTCATTCCCATAGAAATAGAAGTATCCGACAAAAACGGGCTCTGGTTCTTAATGAGGATCCTGCCCTACCGCACCATCGAAAACGTTATTGACGGAGTTGTTATTACATTCACAAACATAACTGAGCAGAAACATGCGCAGGAAGCATTGAGTGAGACACTGATCTACGCTGAAAGCATTATAGATACGATCCGTGAACCCCTCATTGTCCTTGATGCCGGCATGAAAGTTGTATCGGCAAACAGTACCTTTTACCAGACTTTTAAAGTCCTCAAAGAAGATACAGAGGGCAAAATCATTTACGACCTCGGTAATCACCAGTGGGACATCCCGAAACTCAGGGAACTTCTGGAAAATATCCTCCGGGAAAAAACCGAGTTTCGTGATTATGAGGTTGAGCATGATTTCCCATCTATCGGTCATAGAAAGATGCTGCTCAATGCCCGGAAGATCATGCAAAAAAGCAAAGGGACGGAAATGATATTACTGGTCATTGAGGATGTGACAGGGAAATAAATATTTCGGATTTCGGAATGCGGAATGTGGAATAAAAAAACCGCAATCCTAATTCCGTATTCCAAAATTGATAAGTTGCGATGGAACAAAATTATTTAAAACAGAGGACAAAACAATTTGCACTTGATATTATCCGGTTAGTCGAATCGTTACCAAAAAGCCGGACAACCGAGGTAATCGGCAGGCAGTTATTAAGATCAGGAACTTCTGTTGCAGCAAACTATCGCTCTGCTTGCCGTGCAAAATCTACTGCTGATTTCATATCTAAAATGGGAACGGTAGAAGAAGAGTCTGATGAATCGATCTTTTGGATGGAATTGCTCGTCGAAAGCGGGATTGTATCAATAAAATCTCTGGAGTCACTGATGAAAGAAGCAAATGAACTTTTGGCAATCACTGTTTCATCAATAAAAACTTCCAGAAAAAATAGTCGCAGGTATTCAGTGTGAAGAAAAAATCAAAAGTCTCTGACAAACATATCAGCGAGCCGAATTCCGAATTCCGAATTCCGCAATCCGAACTAAGAAAGCGCGCAGAAAAAAAATTAAGAGCGCGGACTGCTGAAAAGCAGGGTCTATCGTTTAAGGACGCCCAGCCCGTCATTCATGAGCTTCAGGTGCATCAGATCGAGCTGGAGATGCAGAACGAAGAGCTGCGCCGGGCTCAAATAGAACTGGAAGAATCACGCAGAAAATATTCCGACCTGTATGACTTTGCCCCTGTGGGATATTTTACTTTTGATAAAAATGGACTGATCCTCGAAGTAAATCTTACCGGAGCTGCCTTGCTGGGATTGGGGAAAAGCGCTCTTATGGAAAAACCTTTTTCCAGGTTTATTCACCGGGAGGATCAGGACCTGTTTTATCTGCACCTTCGGAAGGTTTTCGAAACAAAGTCGAGACAGGCCTGTGAGATCAGTCTTAAGACAAGGGACAACTCAGTATTTATTGCCCAGTTGCTGAGCATTCCCGTTAAGGACATTGAAGGCAATTACAGCCGGACAAGAACGGCCATGATAAACATTACCGAGCGCAAACTGATAGAGGAGGCCCTCTACAGAGCGCATGAAGAACTGGAATTCAGGGTTATCGAAAGAACGGCAGCGCTCAGGGAAAGCAACGAGCTTATGGAAAACATCTTCTCCAATGTCCACGTTCAGATCGTGTATTTGGACAGTGCTTTCAACTTCATCCGGGTGAACAATAAATATGCAAAAAGTGAGGGGAGGGAACCGGAGTTCTACGCAGGTAAAAATTACTTCGGCCTGTTCCCGGATGAAGATGACAAAATGATCTTCCGGAAAGTGGTCGAAACAGGAGAACCTTACTCCGCCAAAGCTAAGCCATATGCATACGCAGGACATCCGGAACAACAGATTAAATTCCGGGACTGGAGCCTTAAACCTGTCAAAGAGGAGGACGGCAGGATCAGCGGGCTGGTCCTCAGCCTGATTGACGTGACCGATAATATAGTCCTTTATTCTGAACTGATGCGTTCCGAACACCTTGCTTCAGTCGGCAGACTTGCTGCGGGCGTGGCACATGAGGTAAATAATCCGATAAACGGCATTATCAACTATGCTCAGATGCTGCTGAACAAATTCGATACAGAAAGCAAAGAGCATGAGATTACGGGACGGATTATAAAAGAAAGCGACAGGATCGCCGACATTGTAAAAAGTCTTCTTTCATTTGCACGTGAAAGCAAAGAAGGTAAAAGGCATGTGTACATCAGTGAAATATTGTCTGATTCACTCGCCTTGACTGAAATACAAATGAGAAAGAGCGGTATAAAGCTTGTGATGAACATACCTCCCGGCCTGCCCCGGATTAATGCTCAACCTCAGCATATCGAGCAGGTGTTTCTGAATCTGATCAGCAATGCATGCTATGCATTGAACCGGAAATATCCTGAAGCACATAACGATAAAATCATCAGGATATTTGCTGAAACTGTAGAGGCTGGCAATACTCAATATGTGCGGATATCATTTTATGATCAGGGAGCCGGGATACCGGCGGGGATTCTGGATAAGATCATGGATCCGTTTTTTACCACAAAAAACAGAGAGGGAACCGGGCTGGGTCTGAGCATCAGTCACGGCATTATAAGTGATCACGGCGGCAGTATCAAAATAGACAGCGTTGAAGGAAAATTTACAAGAGTGGTCATAAATTTACCTGCGCAGAAATAAAAATGAATCATATATTGAAATGGATGTAAACCCGGGAAAAGCCGCGCCTGACCGTTGACTGTCTTTCCGGGCTTGTCGCGACGGCTCTCCGCTCTTATGCAATTTTCATTGTCTTCCATAAATTATCTGCCCCTGAATATTGACAACCAGCCGGTTTTTTGATAATTGATAATTAAAAGTATGCGATAGAGAAATTTATCGACTGTTTGAGTGATTCAGAAAAAATGATAAATCAGGCGCTGCATGAGCATGAAAAGAATTTCCTTTATTGAGGCCGGTGCGCCGGGATCACATATTTTCAGCAAATTCCCTGTGGCGCGGGTCGGTACGGTATTGCTATCGACCATCCTGAAAGAAAAGTGCCACGAGGTAAAGGCATTCATTGAAGATATTTCTCCACCCGACTGGGAGTTTATTGAAAGTTCCGATCTTGTCTGTATTTCAACGCTGACATCCACGGCGATCAGGGCTTATTCGATAGGTCAACGTCTTAAGGCCAAAGGAATATCGGTTATTATGGGCGGGGCCCATCCGACCTTTATGCCTGAGGAAGCGCTGCGGTATTCCGATTTTGTGGTAAGGGGAGAAGGTGATTTTACACTCCCGGAACTTATGAGTTATCTTGATAACGGCGCCCCGGCAATCGAAACGATACAGGGGTTATCTTACAGGGACAAGACCGGCAAGTTTTTTCATAACCCGGACAGACGGCTTCTTAATGAGGAGGAACTCGACTCCCTTCCCGTACCTGATTTCTCGCTGGTCAATAACTGGAAACCTTCGCTTCTCTATTCCGTATCCACATCGAGGGGTTGTCCTTTTGCATGCAAGTTCTGTTCGGTAATTCATATATTCGGCAGACAATACCGGTTTAAATCAACCGCATCAGTTCTGAAAGAATTGAAGCATATAAGTTCTGTTTCAAAGGGCACCAGGTTTTTCGTTGATGATAATTTCACGGCAAACAGAAAAAGGACAAAGGAACTGTTACGGGTGATGATCGCGGAAAAGCTGACCTCAGACTGGACTACCCAGGTGAGAACGGATGCTGCCGCCGACCCGGAACTTCTCCGCCTCATGGCTGATGCAGGCTGTCATACTGTTTATATAGGCTTCGAATCGATTAATCCTGAAACGCTCGAACAATATAATAAAAAACAGACCCTGAAAGATATAGTCAGAAGCATCAGGTCGTTCAGGGACCACGGTATCCATATCCATGGCATGTTCGTGATCGGCGCTGATACCGATGATGTTGACGTGATAAAAAGGACAGTCGATTTTGCTGTGCATAACGGCATCGACACAATTCAGCTTATGGTGCTTACGCCTCTGCCCGGGACACCGCTTTTTAAGGAAATGAAGGAAAGCGGAAGATTACTTCATAACGACTGGAGCAAATACGATGCACACCACGCGGTCTTCAGGCCCTCTCTGATGAGCGCGCAGACACTTCAGACAGAGACTCTGACGGGGATGGGACGGTTTTACTCATGGAAGTATATTTTGAAGCATCTGTCAAAGCTCGACCTGCGCTATGCGGGCATTGGAATTTTCGGAAAAACGACTGTGAACAAAACACTCAGGCAAATTACCGCATGCCATGATAAAGCGCTTTCTTTATAAGCCCGATCCCGAAGAAATCTCTGCGGAGTGAAGAATAGGTCCTCCCTTATTTCGGGTGGGCTACAGATCCTGCGTAAAATACCTCGCACTTCCCGCCTTGAAGAAATTTCTTCGTCTTCACGTACAGATTAAGTATTGGTCCTGTAATTGATCCCAGGGTGCTTACCTTTTCAACGCGGGGGTCCCGGAATGGGCCGTAAATTTTCTGACTGAACCTCACGCATCCTTTTTCATCCAGCGCCGCCACAGTCACGTTGTCGAACTTTTCGTTGACAAAATCAAGCCTCCCCTTAAGTGCAACGCGATTTTTACTTGTGATGAGGGCAACGTCTTCCGCTTCCGCAACGCCGTTTTTTACCTTCCATTCAGAAACGAGTTTTTTTATCGCGCTCTTTCCTCCCAGAGATACTACGTAAACACTCCCGAAGTTGTAGCCTTTTGTCAGCAGCGTGCCCAGTGGCCCGGCGACAAAGAAGGCCCCCACATCGATCAGGTTGAAGTTCTGGATCGTTTCGTACTTCTCCAACACACGGTCGAGGTCGAGGCTTTCGTGAATGAGGTCCTGCCCCCGGAGCGAAACCACTCCCTGTGCCGTCCTCGTAAGTTCATTAGCGTTCTTTCCTTTCATCGTGAGATGCGATTGCATGTCCAGCTCGCCTCGTATGGGTTTTTTCTGTTTAAACTGCTCAAGCACTTCTTCAAAACGCAATTTTGTGATCGCAAGATCAACCACGTACTCAGGGCTTTCACCTGTCATCACACCCTTGATGCTGCCTTTGCCGTCCCCGCCAAAGACCTTCATAGTGATCGGGTCAGCCTCAAACTTCCCCTCGCGGGCCTTCATGACAACGCGGATATCTGAGATCCTCAATCCTTCCGCCTTCACCTCCCTGCATGACAAATCTCCATCGAGGGAAAGTGTGACAGGGACCTCTCCTCCACCTACGGAGAAGTTGTTGATCGCAAGGTCGCACTCGTCAGCCTCGGTCTTTCCACCGGATCTTTCGTCCATGTACAAGAGACGCCCTTTCCTGATAAAGATTTTTTCCGCCTCAATTAATCCCAACAGGAGCTTTTTCCCGGCGGGTCTCTTTTCAAGTGTTTCGACGTTGAAGCGCCCTTTTCTGTCTTTGGTGATGAAGAATGCGGGGTTGATGAGCTTGACCTGCTGTATGCGTATTCCTCGCCAGAGAAGCGGCAGCAGTCTCATTTCTACCTCCGCCTTTTTTACGGATGCGACATCAGCATCCCTGTTTTGTATCAGAATGTCTTCAAGCGATACGCCTGTACGCGGAAAGAGCGCAAGTTTTATTTTGCCGTTAATGCGTACCTTCATCCCTATAGCGTCGGAGGCAGCTGCCTCAATGCGGGGCCTGTAGGGATTTATGTTGAAGGTGAGGAGGAAAATGAGTATTGCAAGGACAAGGGCCGCCGCACCGCCGCCAAGGATTATAAGGACTTTCTTCATCTTTGCCATCTCATTATATACATACAATTTTTTTTGCTCTTTGGCAAATGCTGATAGACAGCCGTCTTTTATTGTGAAGTTTATCAGTATAGCCTCGGCAAACAATGCAGCAGCGGCCATCTGTTCAATGCATACCTGTACCCAAGAAAGGTTGCAGGCAAGGGAAAAGAGCGGTAGTATTTTCATTAAGAAGATACAAAAACATCTTAGGGCATCATTTATCTTCATAACAAAAGGTCATCGTGCCGGGGAATATTGACGATTACAAAAACTTTCCATCGAAAAGAAGATGAAGAAACAACAAAATATTTGGGTGTTGGGCCGGCTCTTAAGCTTCCTGCTGAGGGTATTGCTAAGTTTCAAACGCAATCAGGGGCTGCTGTTATCCGGCGCTCTTGCCTATTACACCCTGTTATCAATTGTGCCCATGTCGATCCTCGCCCTGATCGTGCTGTCTCATTTTATAGGAGAGGAACGGCTGGTTCACACGTTATCAACGTATCTGGAAATGGTGATACCCGGATATGCGGCAACTTTGACGGAACAGGTGCGGGTATTTCTTGAGCACAGTAAGGCGGTCGGGATCTTCGGATTTATAGTCATGCTGTTTTTCAGCTCCATCGCATTCTCTGTGCTTGAAAAAGCCCTGTCAGCGATCTTTGCCCACCGTGTTAGAATAAAACACCGCCGCTTTCTCATTTCCGTTATCATTCCTTATCTGTATATTTTTTTAATTGGTATGTCTATATTACTGGTGTCGTTTATTGCGGGAGCATTAGAGACACTCGAAAGCAGGCAATTAATAATTTTTGGATGGAGTTTGGGCCTTGAAGGCACTTCCGTAGTTGCGCTGTACATACTGGGGATAACTGGTGAGTTTCTTATGCTCACTTCCATATATCTGGTTATGCCTGTGGCGCATAACACGTTTCGTCACGCATTGATCGGAGGGGCAACCGTAACGATTTTATGGGAGATCACCAGGCATGCGCTGGTTTGGTATTACAAGGTCCTGTCTAATGTAAATTTGATTTATGGTTCCTTTGCCACGGCAGTAATAGCACTGCTCAGCATAGATGCTGTAGCATTGATCCTTTTGTTAGGCGCACAGGTCATTGCAGAACTCGAGAGCAAGACCGATAGTAGAGAAGATAATGGTCCAGGACGATAATACAAAATCCACCTATTTCATTTTAGGACTTATACTTGTTGCGGGATTTCTTCTGAGAATATATAAGTTGTCCTCTCAGAGTATATGGCTGGACGAAGCTTACTCCATATATCACAGCCAGCAGAATTTCATGCACGTTATAAGTTTTAGAGACCCCTCTCCCCCGCTTTATTATGTTCTGCTTCATTTCTGGATTAAGCTCACAGGTACCTCGGAGTTTTCGGTAAGGCTGCTTTCTGTTTTGTTCGGGACCGTTTCAGTTTATATTATCTATTTATTGGGCGCACATATTTTCAACAGGAAAGTTGGAATATATTCCGCTCTCCTGGTTTCATTTTCTCCATTACAGATTTACTTCTCACAGGAGGCAAGGACTTATTCTCTCTTTTTTGCGCTGACGTTATTGTCTATGTATTTTTATTATAAATTGAACAAAGTTGCTTCGAAGTGGATCATTACCGGCTATTTAATAAGCACTACTCTTCTCATACACTCACATTTGTATGCCCTGTTAATTGTCTTAGCTCAGAACCTGCATCAATTCATTGTAAACAGGTTTAAGTTTTCGAGGGAAGTGAAGGCCTGGGTCTTAATACAATTTATACTTTTTATATTTTATATTCCAGGGATGATTCAGCTTCTGGGGATAATCCCGGACAATTTTCATTCGTGGATTTCAAGGCCGTCGTTTCTGCAATTAATTTATATGATATATAATCTCTTTTCCGGAATGGTGTTTTCATTTTATGGATCAGCATTAATGCTGATATGCTTTTTACTGGTCTTGAGATATAAATTCGGAAATAATATCTTTTTTCCCCTCTGGATTTTGATACCCGTTTTAGTCCCCTTCACATATTCTTTATTGTTTACTCCAATCTTTATTCCAAAGTACACATATTTTGTTTCTTTGCCGTTATACATATTAGCTTCCCGGTCACTCTTCAGTATGAAAGCGGAGATCAGGCCGGTGCTTATTTCAGCAATAATTATATTATCTGTTGCAACATTGCTTGTACAACAGAATAAAACGACAAAAGATCCCTGGAATAAAGTCGCTGAATATATTCAAACGAGTAATCAAAAAACAGACGAAGTGATAATTATTGCTTCATATGAGCTACTGCCGTTTTCATATTATTTTGAGCAGGACTGTTTTCATAGTAACGATATATACACATGCGCTTATAAAAAAGGAATATACCCGGCTGATTCTCTTCAGGAAGTAAAAAAAATAGATGAGAATAAATTCTGGCTGATAGTTTCCCGCGGGGCCTATAATGGGGAAACTCAGGAAGTGCTGAATTATATTAACGACAATTATATAGAAACAGAGTCCAGGGAATACGTGTTGAATCATAATCCGGAATTAGTTAACAACCTGTACAAATATTTTAAGGAGAAGGGGTTGATCCACCTCCAGTTTAACAGAATAAAAATAGCGCATTTTCAAAAAAAGCAGAAGGGCGCTTAAAAGCAAATGAATTCCTGACATTTCAGCAGACTCCTGATATGTCAGAAGCCGGCATCTTTTCAAATTTTATTTCTTCCTCATAGTCTTCTCTGAAACTTCAATATTTCCAACATAGTAGAGACTCCTGTCCTGTCAATGACCATCCTGGCATAGATTCTGCATTTGAATGGGGATGAAAGACAAATTAATGGTACGGTTAATATTCAATGAAAATCAAAATACAGCACGTTATCAGATCCTTCAAAAAGGGAGGTGCGCATCCTGAAAAAAATATTAATCTGTCTATTCTGTTAATTTGACAACAACGCAACAACAATAAAAAGGGAGGAAAAGATGAGAAAACTAAAAACAATAATAGTAATCAACATGATCGTTTTAGGCCTCGTATTAACCGGCGCGTTTGCCGCAGATATGATGAGGAGTGAGAGAAGCGCAACTACACAATGGGCCAGCAATTTAATAGGGACTACAGTTAAAAACCTTCAGGGAGATAACCTGGGTAAAATCACGGACCTGACGATCAGTGATAACAGGGTCACATTCGCGGTTATTTCGCATGGCGGGGTATTAGGGATAGGCGATAAATTGATACCTGTGCCTATAAACGCACTGACAATTGTAGATAATAAGAACGCGGTCCTTGACATCAGTAAAGAGAAACTCGCAACGGCCCCGAATTTTGAAAAGAACGCCAAGAAATATCCTGACTTTTCAAGTCGCGAATATACCGAAGATACATACAGATTCTACGGTGTACAGCCCTTCTGGAAAGAAGGCAGTATGGAACACATGATGGAAAAAGAAAAATCAAAGTATTAGTGGGAAAGCGGGCAACTCCGTATATTCCTCACCTGTTTCCGGCAGCCATTGGTCAACCAGTGGCTGCATTTTTTTAATTGCGGCAAAGCCCCATCTCTGAAAATGTTGTCTACAGCATCTTAATGAATATCGTCTAATCTGGTTAATCTTAATAGTTCCCGGTCATTCGCCAGGGTCCTCGGGATAATTATTGTAACGCCAAAATCTTTTTCCAATAGTTTCACCCCCGACAGATAATCATCATACCGGGAAAATGCGGGTGAATAGATTTCTATCTTATTCTGCTTCAGATATTTAATGATCCCGGATATATGACTCAGCCCTATGGTAAAAATGGCCTTTTTGTTTTTAATCCTTCCCATTCTGTACTCGCTGTCAATTATCTCCGGTATCTTTTGAAGCATTGCCGCGGACCGTCTCTCCTGGAGGTAATCCAGGCCGGACTTTATGAAAAGGGACTCATATGTGTCATCCCCGTACTTTTCTAATAAGTTGATTTTTTCTCTAACTGCATTGTACAGATTTAAATCCTCAACCTGCTGACTTTTAATACTATGGCTTTCTATTAATAACATCTCTGCATTGATATAAGCATCTTTTTCCCCCAGTTTTTCCTCAAGTGTTTTTATATCAAACGATGTGCTTTCGCCATTTGATGAAGCCGCAGTTTTGATCAAATATTCTTTTTCATCTGAAGCCGCTTTTGCAAAGAAGCCCTCCGGTAAAAGAAGTTCCAGGCCCTCCTTTTGAATCAGCCATTCGCCTATTCTGTAAACTTCGATTTGTGATTTCATCGTATTACTGCCGTTTGCACGGGTCAAAGTATCCCTGTGGCCCATTCCGATGATGTAAATCTGATTAGGACTTCTTTCATTGCAACTGAAGACGACTTCTCCACGTTCGGATGGAAGTGCGGGAGCGGCCGGGAGGTCCTGATTCGGGCCGGCATTCAGGTTAAAACCGGGAATAAGTAAAAATACTATAAAGAGAAAAATTGATAACGGCATCTTAATAAGATGATCGGTCAACAGTCTTTAAATCTTTAGTTGTTTTCTTGGCAAGGATAGTCACAGGCGTTTATAAACATAGCCATCCTTGAATGATATAAGAATAAGTAGCCTTGTATTACAATTCTCTGATTTAACCCAATAACGCATATGAAGGATGAAGAGAAAACAACAGCAGCTTTTAAATGAGTTGGCAGAATTGCGTAGACGGGTTGCTGAAATAGAAACGGCAGAAACCCGCGATGTCACCGCACGCAGGCTGGCAGAGGACACCGTTGAAGAAGCCCGGAACTACGCTGAGAATATTGTTGAAACAGTGCGTGAACCCCTTGTAGTGCTGGATACGGACTTGAAGATAATATCAGCGAATTCTTCTTTTTACCGGACTTTTAAAGTTGCTCCAGGGGATACCGTTGGTCAGTTATTATACGACCTGGGCAACCGGCAATGGGACATTCCTAAGTTGAGGACTCTGCTGGAAGAGATCCTTCCCATGAAAACCGAAGTCCTGGACTTTGAAGTTGAACACGGGTTTTTAACGATCGGGCCTCATACGATGCTGCTTAATGCCCGTCGAATTATACGGGAAAGCGGTCGTTCACACCTGATCCTCCTTGCCATTGAGGACATCACCGCACGCAGGCTGGCAGAGGACAAATTAAAGCGATTGGCAGAGGAGCTGACACGGTCCAATGATGAACTTGAACACTTTGCCTCTTTAGCCTCGCATGACCTTAAGTCTCCGGTCCTGGCAATAGGGACTGTTTTGAGGCTGTTTCAGCGACGATACACCGGCAAACTCGATACAGAGGCTGACCAGTTTATTTCTGATGCAATAAAGAGCGCACTCCGTATGGAGATGCTTATCAGTGATATTCTGGTTTACTCGCGTGCGGGAGCACAAGGGAAAACCTTCGAACCGACTGATTGCTCTGCAGCGCTGGACATCTCACTTGCAAACCTGAAGGACGCTGTAGAAAGCAGCGAAGCCGAAATAATCCGCGACACTCTGCCGAAAGTTATGGCTGACCCTATTCAGATGACCCAGTTATTTCAAAACCTCATCGGAAATGCCATTAAGTCACATGGTGAAGAGAGACCGCGTATTCACATTTCCGCAAAGCAGATGGAAAAGGAATGGGTCTTCTCTGTCCGCGACAACGGCATCGGCATTCCCCGGGAACACACAGAAAAAATATTTGAAATATTTCAGCGTGTTAATAAAGATAAATACCCGGGTTCCGGCATCGGACTGGCGATCTGCAAAAAAATTGTGGAGCGCCACGGCGGCCGCATCTGGGTGGAGTCAGAGATCGGGAAGGGCTCAACATTTTACTTTACCATCCCGGCCCAGGAAGTGAATAATCGCGCAGCAGATAAGATTGACAAGCGATAGCTATTTCTGATAAATAACCACATATGGAATATAAAGAAAGAACAAAAGAGAAATTCACGAATGAATTGGAAGGACTGCCCATGCGTGTTGAGGACATGGGACCAAGAGGGACCGGACGCAGGAAGGCAGATGAGGCGCTGAGGGTATCAGAAACCCGTTACCGGAGGCTTTTTGAATCTGCCCAGGATGGTATATTGCTTCTTGATGCAGGTACGGGACAGATACTCGACGTTAATCCGTTCTTACTTTATATGCTTGGGTACTCGTATAATGATTTTATGGGAAAGAAACTCTGGGAAATCGGTCTGTTCAGCGACATTGCGGCATCCAGACTTCGCTTTTCAGAATTGCAGGCGAAGGGTTATGTGCGGTACGAACATCTGCCGCTTCAAACAAAAGACAGCCGTCTCATTGACGTTGAATTTGTAAGCAATGTCTATCTGGTTGACAACAATAAGATTATCCAGTGCAACATCCGGGACATCACATTGCGTAAACGGGCAGAGGAAGGGCTGCAAAAGGCGCATGCCGAACTGGAATATCGAGTGAAAGAGCGGACTGAAGAGTTGACCGGGGTAAACGAGCAGCTCCTGCAGCAAATAGAGGAGCACAGGCAGGCAGAGGAGTCGCTCCGTGATGCGTTTATGGAAATCAGGCGCTTAAAAGAGGAATTACAGGAGGAGAACCTCTACCTTCAGGAAGAAATCGGTCTGATACACACACACAAGGACATAGTAGGCAACAGTGAAGCGATCAGGGCCGCTTTGCACCAGATAGAACAGGTTGCTGGGACAAACTCAACGGTTTTAGTCTATGGGGAGACGGGCACCGGGAAGGAATTGATCGCTCATTCGATCCATAACCTGAGTTCCCGCAAGGGACGGCTCATGGTCAAAGTCAACTGTGCCGCCCTGCCCCCTACACTCATCGAAAGTGAACTGTTCGGCCGCGAAAAGGGCGCCTTTACCGGCGCGCTGTCCAAGCAGGCCGGCCGTTTTGAGCTTGCGGACAGATCGACTATTTTTCTGGATGAGATCGACTCTCTGCCGCTGGAAGTCCAGGCCAAGCTGCTTCGGGTCCTGGAGAGCGGAGAGTTTGAGCGTCTCGGCAGCCCCCAGACAGTTAAGGTCGATGCCAGAATTATTTCTGCGACGAACCGCGATCTTGGCAGGGCTGTCTCTGAGGGCTGGTTCCGGGAAGACCTTTTCTACCGCCTGAACGTTTTTCAGATTTTCGTGCCGCCTCTTCGCGAGCGCAAGGAGGACATACTGCCGCTCGTATGGTCTTTTGTGCAGGACTTCAGCAAGAGGATGGGCAAACGGATCGAATCAATACCACAGAAGAGCGTTGAGGCCCTGCAAGACTATCCCTGGCCGGGCAATGTTAGGGAACTGAGAAACGTTGTTGAGCGTGCCATGATCATAACCACCGGAACTACGCTGCATGTGGATGTGCCGAAGATCGCGGAGTCAAAGACAGTCCGGGCCATGACCCTCGAAGAGGTAGAGAAACGGCATATTATCGAGGCCCTGAACACGACAGGCTGGCGGGTAAGCGGCAAGAACGGCGCAGCAGAGGTTTTAGGCCTCAATCCAAAGACACTCGAATCAAGGATGCAAAGACTGGGCATCAAAAGAAGCAAGAAAATTTCCTGACATGTCAGCAGGTTCCTGATATATCAGCAGCCTGCATTTATTCACAATATTATTCCCTCATCGCAATCTTCTCTGAAACATTATTATTTTCAACATCATAGAGACTCTTGTCCTGTCAACAACGGTCTTGGCATAGATTCTGCTCTTGCATACAACAGCAAACACCAAAGCATGTCACCCTTTGATGAAACAGATGCATCAAAAAGATTATTAGCATTTAAAGGAGAAAATATGAATAGAACTCTCAGATTAATTTTAATCATTGTCCTGCTTATCACGTGTTACGGCTGTTTTATACCAGGTCACGGATGGGTTGTACCGGGTGACGAATTTCCCGGTGGCCAAAGCCGTGGAGATTCCGGTGGCCACGATCGTGGAGGGCGTGGTGACCACGACAGCGGAAGACATAATGGGCACGGAGAACGGGATTAAGTGGAGGACGGGACCGGGAGATGACGGCTGAATCTTAGAAGTATGGGGATATGATGATACTTGCGACATTAAGAATGAATGTCCGGCCTGAAAGGCGGAGCGATCTTTTGGAAACAATGCGGGGCATGCTCGAACCCGCGCGGGTCGAAAGAGGCTGCCTGAGTTATCGCCTCTATGAAGATGTAGAAGACAGAAATACCTTTGTCCTGATGGAGGAATGGAAGACACAGAATGATCTTGAGAGACACATCCGTACGGACAATCATCGCCGGCTGATGGCGCTCATGGATCTATTGAGCAGGCAGCCTGAATTGCGGTTTAACACTGTTTCACACACGTCGGGAATGGATGTCATAGAAAACGTACTCAATACATACGGACAGAGATGAGAGAGCGATATTTAAAAAGGAGGTGAAGTATGCCGCTGGTTCAATTAGTGATTACTTTGGTTGTTGTCGGGGTGATTCTATGGCTGATTAACAACTATATACCCATGCAGGCCACCATAAAGAAAATCCTGAATGCTGTAGTTGTTATTGTCGTGATTCTATGGCTGTTGAATGTGTTCGGTGTCTTAGGCCCCATCTCAGGGATGCATGTTGGAGAAATGCATGGCGGGAGGTGAAGGGCCTGAAGATTTTCTCAATCCGGGAAATAATATTCCACCGGGTTGCATTTATTAACGTTGTAATCCTATGATTGCACATATAAAAAAGGAGGAGTGAAATGAAAAAATTAATTCTGTTAACAGTTTTAATGGGTTTTGGATTGGCCCTGTTTTCGGGCTGCGCCTATATGACGGGTAAAACAGCAGGCGAAAACATCGATGATGCGACGATTACTACGCAAGTTAATGGGGCAATAGTCAATGAACCGGACGCTCATTATTGGAAGATCGATGTGACAACTACAAATGGCGATGTTATGCTTACAGGTTTTGTGAACAGCAAAGCGGCCGAGGATAGGATCGTAGCAAAGATCAGGCAAATCAAGGGCGTGAAATCCGTTCAGAGCAACTTGAAAGTGGAAGAGAAAAAGTAGAGTCAGTGAAATCAGTTGTTATCCTTGCAAGAGGTATAACACAGTCTAACCGGAAGGAGGATAATATGCTGTGGACGATCGCTGTGATACTGATAATTCTGTGGCTGCTGGGACTGGTGAGCAGTTACACGATGGGAGGGTTTATTCACATCCTTCTGGTAATTGCCATAATCATGGTGCTCGTAAACATCATTCAGGGGCGAACACCTTTGGGATAAAGGAAAGTCATCAATCCGATTAGACCGGTAACAGAAAAAAGGAGCAAAACGTTTCAGCTACGAGGAGGCTGCCATGATGGAAAAACGAAAAGCATACGAAGAAAAGTTCGATGCGCAGTTGAAGCAATGGAGCGCGCAGATCGCCCTGCTCAAGGCCAGAGCGGACAAGGGCAAGGCCGAGGTCAAGATTGAATACTACAAAACCATCGAAGCCTTGCAGCGCAAGCAAGATGAGGCCAGTACAAAACTGCACGAATTGAAGACCGCCGGCGATGAAGCATGGGAAGACCTCAAGACAGGCGCGGAAAATGCCTGGGCTGAAGTCAAGGCCGCCTTCCATGGCGCGGCCTCGAAGTTCAAATGAGAACCTTTCGTAATGACGTTTGATGGTGAAGAAGGGAATCCGAACCTTTGAATTATGGCATGTGAAAGCATGCTGATTAACATGAAAAAGGAAGATATGAAGATATTAAAGACAGTGATGCTTTCGGTTGTGCTGCTATTAGTGCCGGCGTATGCCTTTTCTTCCCATTATGGTTATATGCGCGCAAGTTTCATTGAAGGTGATGTACAGATAAAAACGCCCGAAGCAGGAGACTGGGGTTACGCTTCTATAAACACGCCTCTTGCAGAGGGTGATCAGGTTTGGGTCCCCCAGGGCGGGCGGGCTGAACTCCAGCTAAACAGCGGTACATATATAAGACTCGACGAGAATACGGCACTCCAGATACTTGCAATTGATAAGCACTCCTCCCAGTTTTATCTTTCGCAGGGATATGCGTACATTTTTTATGATGCGCCGAGGGGGAGTGTCATACAAGTTGATACCCCCGATGCGTCGACACGCGCTTTCAACAGGGCGACTTTCAGAATTGACATGTCGGACCGGTACACGGATGTGTCGGTCTACAAGGGATACGTTGAAACAGAGAACCAGGTCGGAACAACACGGATAAATGCGGGCAGTATGGTGTCTCTCGGACAGAACACAAACGGAGAGGTTGCGCCGTTAGGCCAGCCTGATGAGTGGGAAAGATGGAACGAGACGAGGGACGACAGAATTTATGCGGGAGGAGGCGTGAGTTCGCGTTATCTTCCGGCCGAACTCAGGCCGTATTCTTATGATTTTGACAATAGCGGCAGATGGGTGCAAGTCCCTGAGTACGGTTATGTCTGGACGCCGACGATTGTTATCGGGGTGAGCTGGTCACCTTACAGAAACGGCAGATGGATATGGAGAGGCGATGATTACGTCTGGGTGGGTTACGAGCCCTGGGGATGGGCGCCCTACCATTACGGCAGATGGAGCTTTGTAGTAAACATAGGCTGGTTCTGGGTGCCTCCTGTTGCGAGGGAGGTTTACTGGAGCCCGGGATATGTCGGCTGGGTCAGGACTAATGATTATGTGGCATGGGTCCCGCTTGCTCCGGGAGAAATCTATTACGGCCGCGGCTACTATGGCCGGCACAGCGTTAACATTACCAATGTAAATATCAACCAGGTCAACATCACGAATGTATATAAGAATGTGTACATCAATAACGGGGCGACAATAGTGGACCGCAAGACCTTTGCTACGGGCTCGCCGAAAATTGTCAATGTCCATGAGACAGAGGTCCGGAAAGATATCTTTACAAAAAAGAATTTCAGGGCGGGCGCGCATGATATCAAACCCACGAGGGCGAGTTATTTTACATCGGACAAGTCGATTCCGCAGGTAAAACTTCCGCCGCAGCGTGTCCGGAACGTTCATGTAAGAGAATTAAAACAGTCACGCAGGCTTATTAAAGAACCGGAAAAATCTGTCCTGAACCCCGGGGGCAAGCCAGAGACACTGCCGTTGACTAAGGTCACCACACCGAGAACTCGGGGCAAGGGGAAACCCTCGATACAGCAGATTCAGCCCGAAGAGAAGAGGAAACCCGTAGTGCCTGAAGGCGCTCCCGCACCGAGAGGCGAAAGACAGATCAAACCATCTGATAATAGACCTGCAGTAACTGAAAGCGGTACTGCGCCACGAGGCGAAAGGAAGCAGGTCAAGCCGGATAAGAAAGGGAAATCTGGAGCGCCTGAAAAAAAACAGGAGCCCGAAGAACCTGAGCAATAAACAACAGGAGAAAGGAGGACCTTATGTTGTGGACGATTGCAGTGATACTGATAATTCTGTGGCTGCTGGGGCTGGTAAGCAGTTACACGATGGGAGGGTTCATTCACATACTGCTGGTAATTGCCATTATCGTGGTACTGTTCAACATCATTCAGGGGCGAAAACCATTGGGATAAAGGAAGGTTCTTATTCAGCCGGGTTGACGAATTGAAAGAAGGAGCAAAATGAAAACAAATACACTGATAGGCATCATACTCATTGTTGTAGGGATCGTGGCCTTTGCGTATCAAGGCATCAACTACACGACCAGAGAGAAAGTCGTTGATCTCGGTCCTCTCCAGGTGACTGCTGAGAAGACAAAAACGCTCCCTCTGCCGCCGATCGTGGGTGGTATTGCGCTCGTGGGCGGCATAGTGCTGCTGGTCATGGGGAGCAAGAAGGGCTGATCCGAGGATGAAGTAACAATGCTGATGCGCAGCACTATTTACTTTAATGTTACCGGCTTCCTCTGCGCCGCCTTTCTCTTGCTCATGCTCATTTTCCCGGCCCCCCCGGCGATAGGCGCGGACAGGGCCGGTGATGAATTTCTGACCGGTTATATTACCTCCATACTTGAGCGGGACCTGCAATGGGAGAGAGACAGCTATCGTCTGAAGGTTGTCCGGGGGGCTGCTACGATCACCCTGTTTAAAGATGACCCGGTGCGACGGGAGGAGGCTGACACGCATCTGCGCACTATTGACGGGCTGCATTCGATGAAGATTATAGTGAAGCCTTCAGACCCCGGCAAGCCTGGAGTGGTAAGCAGGCTTCTGGGGATAACCGGCGAAGGGGAAGCTTTTCCAATAGGCAACCTGTTCCAGCCGCTCCTTGCAGACCCGAAGCAACTGCAGTTCTTTGTCAGCGTCAACAGCTTCAAATCACCGGGTGTGCGATATACCATGGCATCAGTCGGCTTCGGAGAAGCGTTCGGCGTGTACAGGTTCTTCGGCAGCCGCGAGGGGGACGGCCTGCAGCTCAACATAGAAGGCGGTCTGTTCGCCCAGTTCAACCTGGACGCTCCTTCCTACGACCTCATCAACGCAGATTACATCATCGGCATTCCCGCCACCTACCGGCGCGGGGACAATTCACTCCGCTTGCGCATTTACCACCAAAGCTCACACCTGGGCGATGAGTTCCTCCAGGGTGTTAATCCGCCGGAACGGGTCAACCTCAGCTATGAAGCCATTGATCTCATCTATTCACGCGAATGGCGCGGATGGCGAGTGTACGGCGGCGGTGAGTATCTGCTGCAAAAAGAACCGGCTGATCTAAAGCCGATAAGCGCCCACTGGGGGATCGAGTATTACGGCAGCAGGCCGCTTGTATGGAACGGCAGGCCGGTTGGCGGGGTAGACATGAAGAGCTTCGATGAGCATAAGTGGGCCATAGATACCAGCGTCAAGGCCGGCCTTGAGTTCGGTCAGCCTAACCCATGGCGCCGTCGTCTGCGTCTCATGGCACAGTGGTACAAGGGGTATGATCCGCGCGGCCAGTTTTACATTAACAAGGTTGAGTCCTATGGCCTGGGAGTGTCCCTGGGATTCTGACGGAGTTTGTCGAGGAGGCGCTAAGATGTATGAAGATATTGTAGAGACAGTTCGCGAACCTCTTATTGTTCTGGATGCAGACCTGAGGGTACTTTCAGCAAACCGCAGTTTCTATAAATTTTTCAGGGTAACACCTGAGGAAACTATAGGTAATCTGATCTATGACCTCGGGAACCGGCAGTGGGACATTCCCGGCCTTCGGAAGTTGCTTGAGGAGATCCTTCCCGAAAACAACAAGTTCGATGACTATGAAGTTGAACATATTTTTTCAGGCGTCGGGCACAAAATAATGCTTCTCAATGCCCGCCGTGTCATTCACCTTGAAAAAGGCCCCCAGATGATCCTCCTCGCTATTGAAGACATTACTGAACGCAGGCGGATGGAAAATGAATTGAAGGATTATGAGGAACGCTTCAGGCGGATGTTCGAGACCGCAAAGGACGGCCTGTTGCTGATCGATAAACAAAACGGGAAGATAGTTAACGCTAACCCCGCCATCGTGGCGATGCTGGATTATTTTCGCGAGGAGTTTATTGGAAAACAGCTTAAAGATGTCGGCCTGCTGAAAGACACGGAAAATTTCAGGGAGACTATCCGGGAATTGATTGAGGACGGATTTATCAATTACGAGGATGTGTTTGCGGAAACCAAACAGGGACAGCTTATTAATGTTGATATACATCTGGTCGACAGGGCGAGGTTCATTCAATGTAACGTGCGTGACATTACTGAACGCAAGAAACTGTCAGCGCAACTGCTCCAGTCCCAGAAGATGGAGGCCATAGGCCATCTTGTCGGAGGAATTGCACACGATTTCAACAATATCCTGACCGCAATAATCGGCTATGGGAGCCTTCTGAATAACAAGATCGCAGCGGATGACCCATTGCGTGAATATGTTAAACAGATACTCGCCTCATCCGATAGAGCGGCCAATCTGACACACAGTCTTCTTGCCTACAGCAGAAAGCAGGTGGTTGAGATGAAGCCGGCAGATATTAACAAGATCGTTTATAACATACAGAAGATATTGGACAGGCTCATCGGCGAGGATATTGAATTCAAGATACATATGGCTGCTGAGGAACTGATCGCGAATGTTGACATAGGCCAGATAGAACAGGTTTTGCTGAATCTTGCAACGAACGCACGGGATGCAATGCCGCATGGAGGAATGTTGACCATAAGTACGGAGCAGGTGCAAATAGACAGCAGCTTTATACGGGCTAATGGTTACGGAGAAGCAGGCAATTATGCCGTCCTTTCAGTTGCCGACAACGGGGTCGGAATAGATGAAAAGACAGCAGAGCATATCTTTGAGCCGTTCTTTACCACAAAAGAGGTCGGCAAAGGAACAGGGCTTGGCCTCGCAATGGTCTACGGCATCATCAAGCAGCACAAGGGTTTCATCAATGTTTACAGCAGGCCCGGAGAGGGTGCGGTCTTTAAAATATATTTGCCCCTAATGCCGACAAAAGAGGAAATTCCAGAAAAGGCGGAATTGGTCCCTGTCCCCTCCGGGAATGAGACAATTCTTTTAGCAGAAGATGATCTGTCTCTCGGTGAAATCTCAAAAATATATCTTGAGAACTATGGTTACAAGGTACTGGATGTGATCAATGGCGAAGACGCCTTAAGAGTCTTCTCGAAGAACAGTGACGACATAATGCTTATTGTCACTGATATGATCATGCCGAAGATGCATGGCAATGAAGTATGCGAAAAGGCAAGGCTGATAAAGCCGGACATAAAATGCCTTTTTATGAGCGGGTACAGCGACGACATTTTAATAATGCGGGGTGTTCTCAAAGAGGGCGTTGATTTTATTCCCAAGCCATTCATCCCGTATGATCTTATAATAAAAGTCAGAGAGGTTTTGGACAGTTGAAATGATACCCGGCGGAATGGTCAGGGAACATGTTGTTGAGAAGATCAGGATGAAATATCCCGGCAGGCGAAACTTGAATCACTAAAATGATAAACTTTATAACATGGAAAGGAATAAAAACAGTAGAGAGGCGAAACGTCTTCAGGAGGCCCTTGAATTCAGTGATGCGATCATAGCTACGGTCCGGGAGCCTTTGCTGGTGCTCGATAATGAGCTAAGAATAATTACTGCCAACCGTTCCTTCTACCGGACCTTTCAAGTGGACCCTGAGGAGACTGAGAAGCGGCTGATCTATGACCTGGGAAACCGCCAGTGGGACATTCCCGGATTAAGGGACCTGCTTGAGAATATCCTGCCGATGAACAACGCCTTTGAGGGTTTTGAAGTGGAACACGATTTTAAAGCCATCGGACGGAAAACAATGTTGTTGAACGCCCGGAAGATATATAAAGAAACGAACCATACAGAGATGATCTTACTTGCTATTGAAGATATTACTGAACGCAAGAAGGCTGAAGAGCAATTGAAACTTATTGCTTTCATGGATGGATTGACCGGTGTTGCCAATCGCCGTCATTTTGATAATACCCTTGATTTAGAATGGCGGCGCGCCATGCGAAGCGCAATATCCTTGTCTCTCATTATTATTGATGTTGATTACTTCAAGAATTACAATGACGTCTACGGTCATCTGGCTGGTGATGCCTGCCTGCAAAAGATAGCGCATACGATAAGGGACTCATTAAGGAGAGCAGGAAATTTTGTAGCGCGGTACGGCGGTGAAGAATTTACGATCATCCTTCCCGACACTAACGCGGAGGGGGCATACTTATTTGCAGAGTCTCTGCGAGAGAAGATCGAAAATCTGAATTTTGAGCATGAAGATTCTAAGGCCGGTAAGAATGTAACAGTCAGTATGGGTGTTTCAAGTATTGTCCCTGATAAGGACAGGACACAGAATGAACTCATATCCTTAGCTGATAAGGCCCTCTATGAAGCAAAGCAGGGAGGACGAAATCGTGTTGTAAGAGCCTGCGAAGAATCTTAAGACGAACTTGATTGAAGATGCCTGCTTTGAGCAGCAGCGCGCTAAAAAACAAAAGAGGGTCAAGAATTTCTTGACCCTCTTTTTAGTACAGATATTTTATTCGTATCTTACAGCAGTCCGGCCCTCTCCATAATTGTCGGCACTTTATCTTCCATGCCTATTGCCATGATATGTACGCCGTCGCAGATCTTTTCATCTTTCAACTGTTTGATATGACGGGCCGCGATGTTCAATCCGGTGTCAAGAGCCTTTTCTTTTCCGGCTGCCTTAAGTTCATCAATTAAGTTTTGGGGCACCTTAATTCCCGGCACAAAATTGTTCATGAAGTTCGCCATTCCCGCGCTCTTCAGCACAACGATTCCGGCCATGATCTTTACATTGGACTGCCTTGCGTGTGCCATGAAGGTCTTGAATTTTTCAATGTCATAGATCGCCTGTGTCTGGAAGAATTTTGCACCTGCCTTCACCTTCTTTTCAAACTTCATGAGCTGAGGCTCTATGGGGTTTGATTCAGGAGTCACAACTGCGCCCTGGAAATAATCGGTCGCTCCTTTTAAATCATTGCCTGCCATGTCCTTTCCGTTATTCATCCCGTCAACGATCTTCAAAAGCTGGACGGACTCCACATCATAAACAGGCTTTGCCTGCTTGTGGTCTCCAGCCGACACATGGTCTCCGGTCATGCAGAGAACGTTTCTAATTCCCAGCACGTAAGCCCCAAGCAGGTCTGCCTGAAGCCCTATCCTGTTTCTGTCGCGGCAGGTCATCTGGAGGATCGGCTCAAGCCCATTCTCCAGCGCTAATTTACATACCGCAATGGAGGATATCCTCATGACAGCAGACTGGTTGTCCGTGATATTCGCAGCGTCTATCTTGCCGCGCAAAATTTCCATGTGGTGGAGCATCTCTTTTATGTCGGTGCCCTTGGGTGGGCCTATTTCCGCAGTGACTGCAAATTTGCCTGAGTTAAGTATATCTCTGAAGCTCACTTTTTCTTTTCCTCCTTTGTTCTGGCGACTAATGCGCGGGGCTTCTGGCTCTTGGACCAGTCTTTTGCCTCTCTGGTTTTTTTCATATCATCGAGGCGGTTGATCTTATTCAGCCTCTCATAAATCCGGACCCAGCAGCACTTTATATCCGGGCTGACTTCACAGTTGCCGTCGTTGGTCCCGCCGCACGGCCCGTTAAGAAGGCCTTTCGGACACGCTGTCACTGGGCATATGCCTCCTGTCTCATCGAGTATGCATTCGCCGCATAATGAACACCTTTCGTCGAACATCTGATAGCGGGTCATATTCGCCAGGAACATGGTGTCATTGGATTGGTACACCGGCTTGTCGGGAAATATTTCGACAGCCGCCTGTGTGCCCGCGCCGCAGGACATCACTATGACGACGTCCGTTTTATCAAGCTGCTCTTTAAAGGGTTTAAGTTCGACCTTTGTGCCGAGCACCTGGCAGCCGGTCTTGGCCCTGAAAGTCCCTGTCACGGTCTTGCCTTCCTTCTCCAGCGTCTCTTTCAGTTCCGCAAGCTCAGGCTCTCCGCCGGTGCCGCACAGAGACGCACATTCAGAACATCCTACAAGGAAGAAACTTTTGTAGTCCTTTATGTTTTCCATCAGGTCTTTGAATTCTCTTTTCTTAGTAGCGATCATTTTGTTCTCCTTACTTCGTAAAGCAATTAGCGGTTAGCTGTTAGCGATTAGTAATTAAGACCAAACTGCTAACAGCTTAGTGCTTAATGCTTAACGCGTTATTTCACTCCCGCATGTATTTTAGCCGATTTGACGGTGTTTTTCATAAGCATGGTGATGGTCATCGGCCCGACGCCGCCGGGCACTGGAGTAATGGCCCCGGCAATTTCTTTTGCCGCATCGAAGTCTACGTCTCCCTTGAGTATGGGGACCATCTTGCCGGTCTTCTCACTCTTCTTTTCGCCGACGCGGTTTACTCCTACATCAATTACACAGGAGCCCGGTTTGATCCATTCAGGTTTTACAAGGCCGGGAACACCAGCAGCAACGATAAGGATGTCAGCACGTTTGCAATGGGCCTCAAGATTCTTTGTCCCTGTGTGAACGACAGTGACTGTGGAATTTGCGCCTTTGCCTTTCTGCAGCATGATGTTTGCGATGGGTTTGCCTACGATATTCGAGCGTCCTACGACCACGACCTCTGCTCCGTTGGTATCAAAACCGGAGCGCACGATCAGCTCCTGAATTCCGGCAGGGGTGCATGGAAGGAACTTTACTTCGCTGCCGCCTATCATAAGGCGGCCGACATTTACCGGATGAAAACCGTCTACGTCCTTGTCAGGGTCTATGGCGTTGAGCACCTTCTTTTCATCAATGTGCTTTGGGATCGGAAGCTGAACAAGGATGCCGTGTATCTTCGGGTCCTTATTGTATTTATCAATGAGATTCAGCAGATCAGCTTCTGAAATATTGTCCTGCTGATCATCCTGAATTGAATTGAATCCAATCTCATGCGCGGTCTTTTGTTTAGCCGTAACATAGCTGACCGATGCCGGGTTTTTGCCCACCAGTATTGTAACCAGTCCTGGCACGATGCCGTGTTTTTCCTTCAACTCTGTAACTTCTTTTTTAAGCTCTTCACGAATCTGTGCGGCGATCTCCGTGCCGCTGATTATTTTTGCAGACATAAAATTCCTCCTTGTATTTAGGGATTGGGGGTCAGGGGTTGGGGGTTAGTTTTTACTAATCCCTAACCCCCAATCCCTAATCCCTTCTTTTTATTAGTTCCAGCAATTCCATCCTGGTCGATTCTTTCGTCCGGAATATTCCTCTGACTGCTGATGTTATTGTGCGGGCATTCGGCTTTTTAATCCCCCTCATAGAGAGGCATAAATGTTCGGCGTCTATGATGACCATTGCGCCTTTGGGTTTTAATTTATCCATTATCATGTCAGCAAGCTGTGTGGTCAGGCGCTCCTGGACCTGCGGCCTCTTTGCGAACATCTCGACTGCTTTTGCAAGTTCGCTCAGGCCGACGATCTTACCGCCTGAGGGGATATACGCGACATGCGCCTTGCCTATGAAAGGCAGAAGGTGGTGCTCACACACTGAGTAAAAAGGAATGTCCTTCAGCAGCACCATCTCATCGTGGCTTTCGCCCTCGATGGGTTTTAATAATTCCTCTGCCGGGGTTTCTAATCCCGCGAATATCTCCTCGTACAGTTTTGCAATACGAGAGGGCGTGTCCTTCAGTCCCGCCCTTTCAGCATCTTCGCCGATGCCTTCGAGAATCAGCCTTACGCCTTTTTCAATTTTCTTTCTGTCCATATCTAATTAAACCACGGAGGCACTGAGACACAGAGAATAATATTCGTCCACAGATTACCCAGATTTTCACAGATTTATTAGGAAGCTTTTTCTTAATCTGTGTCATCTGCGAAATCTGTGGATTTCTTTCTCTGTGCCTCCGTGTCTCTGTGGTTAATCTCCTTTTTTCTGCAAACAATTGTTCTTTTCTCTGTTATTATCCTGTCCATCTTTACATCATGCTTTTCACTTGGTATCTCAGAAGCGATCTGCTCTTCAAAGGCAAGCGCAATGAGAACGGGTTTTGGGGGTTGGGGGTTTGGGATTAGTTTTTCTTTTCTGACCCCTGATCCCTGGTCCCTAATCCCTGAAAACAGCTTGTCATAATATCCTGCGCCGTATCCGAGACGGTTTCCGTTTTTATCGAAACCCGCGCCTGGAACGATCACGATATCAATATCGTTCAATTTTCTTTCACTTGCCGTTCTAATCACCGGCTCTGGAATCCCCATGTAGCCCGGTTCAATTTCGGAAATATTATTTATCGCAAAAAGCCTTAACATTTCCTTTTTGTTTTCAACCCTCGGCAAGACCACATTCTTTTTTAATTTCAATGTATGCGCTATACACGTCATTGTGTCTACCTCGCTTCTGAATGAAGCGTAAAACAACATGCTCTTTGCCTTCTTGAAGTCAGCCGACGCATAAAGTCTTTTCCTTATGGCCGCCTCTTTTACCTTCTTTTCCTGAAGCCCGATACGGTTTCTTTTTTTTAAAAGTCTTTCTCTGAGGGCCTTCTTCAAATTGCTTTTTCCAGGTTGTCCTTGATAGCTTTTGCCTCGTCAAGGGTCTTTTGAGATGCCTTATAAGACGGCAGGCCGTTAATATCCAGTTCCATGATACTTTCGTTAAAGCTTATCTGGCCTATAAAGTCCATATCACTCAGGTTGTTTTTAATGAAAAGGACATCCTCTTCTTTCCTGACCTTGTTGGCGACGATAAATACCTTTTTTACACCGAGGCCTTTTGCGAGACTTTTCACAGCAACCGCCGTCTGGATGCTCCTCTGTCCCGGCTCAACAACAACAATGAACGCGTTGACTCCCTCGGCTGTACCTCTTGTGAAGTGCTCTATGCCCGCCTCCATGTCAACGATGACAACCTCATCTCTTTCTACGATAAGGTGTTTTAAGAGCCTTCTCAACAGCGCGTGTTCAGGGCAATAACAGCCTGATGCCGCGAACTTTGATTTACCCATCACGAGCAGGGTGATATTGTTGATTTTAAAGCCGAAGCCTTCGGGGATGTCATCCACCCTCGGGTTGATCTTGAATATGCCCCCGCTGGTCCCGGGCTTTGCGCCGGTCCTTTCCTCGATTAACTCCGCTATCTCGGCAATGGGCCTTATCTTTTCTATTTCATTCCTTGAGATGCCGAGGGCTGATGCAAAGTTCGCGTCGGGGTCCGCGTCCACCGCAATCACTTTTTTCCCTTCCGTTGAATATAAATGACTTAACAGGGCGGAGACAGTGGTCTTTCCAACTCCGCCTTTTCCTGTAATTGCGATTTTCATGTGAAATTTACCTTCAAATCATCAGGAGCGTTCTGTATGTTGTATCAAACAAGCTAAAGACCAAAATGCCTTTCGGGGATATTGCTCCAAAAGAGTAAAAATACTACCATTTAAACAGGGGCTTTGTCAAAAATTTGCTATAAATTTGTGCTGGTTTTATAATTTAATTAAAGGTTTTAATAAAAAGAGACGAATAACGATAGTGATGACAATATATTTAAAATCAAAGTTCAGCGTTGATGAGACAAAGGGCAGATTTAACCTGCGAAGATACTTTTCCATCTTCAGTTTCGGGATCATTATACTTTTAACAATAGTCTTGAGCGCCCTCGTTTACTGGAACCAGCGGGACTCACTGGTTGAATATTCAATATCCTCAGCCGTGACTTTTGCACAACAATTGAATACCCGGATACATGAAAAATTTATTCATACGGATTTAGCAAAAGGCAATAACCTGCGGATAGATAAAGACTCGCCGGTGCACCTGGAGCTTGACAATATCGCGGAAATATTTTTGAAAGATTATGTTGATGTTAAGAAGATCAAGATGTTTAACCTTGAAGGGAAAGTTGTTTATTCAACCGAGCACGAAGACATCGGGCTTATAAGCAATAGCGATACAATGAAAAAGGCCTTATCCGGCCGGACAGCTTCGAAACTGACAAAACGCGAGACGCCGTTCAGGGAAGATTCATCAAACAGGGGCAAGAAATTCAACATAGACGTGCTTGAAATTTATGTCCCCATCTACAGGGACTTAAATATTTCTTCGCAGGAAGAAATTATCGGGGCGTTTGAACTTTATAAAGATGTGAGCCCCCTTTTCAGTTTGATGAGGGAGCAGTTTTACAAGGTGCCTTTACTGCTTATTATTTCAATGGGGTTACTTTACCTTTTCCTGCAGATGATAATTAAGAAAGCCAACACTATAATTAACAGGCAGCATGAAGAAATGGACTTGCATAACGCGGAGCTTGAGGAGGCACAGAAAAGGATAAAGGTTGCGATAGATGAAGTTATTGAGAACGGAAGTTTTCATGTCAGGCTTCAGTGCGACAACCTATTAAAATGCTGGGAGGTCAAAAATTGCGGACAGGTCAAATGTCCCAGCTTTAAATCCGACAACTTAAGATGCTGGCAGGTGTCCGGCACTTTCTGCGGGGGCAAGGTGCAGGGGTATTTCGCCAACAAATACGGTGATTGCAGGAAATGTGATATTTTTCAAAATGCATTCAAAGACAGGATCAGCATGATCGGCGAAAGCTTTAATAACATGATGATGCTCCTTGAGAGCAAGCACCAGGAATTGCAGAAATTAAATGAGAGGCTGAAGATCCTTATCGACACCGACCCGTTAACGGAAATAGGAAACCGCAGGAGCTTCCAGAAAAGGATGGAGAATGTTCACCTGCTGTCGGTCAGATACAATCATCCCTACAGCATTATTATTTGCGACGTTGATAATTTTAAATCTTATAATGATACACACGGCCATCAGAAGGGCGACTATGCCCTTATCTCAATAGCCAATGCCATGAAGGCCTCACTCAGAAGGACGGACGAGATATTCAGATGGGGCGGTGAAGAATTTATTATTATCCTGCCCGAGCAGAACCTGACATCCTCTTTGACAGTTGCGGAGAACCTCAGGGCGCAGGTTGAGTCGCTCGGGATACCGCATCACGGCTGTGCTCTAAAAATATTAACTGTCAGCGTCGGAGTTGCCTGCAATATCGCAGAGAATGTTAAATACATTTCATGGGAGAGCGTGATCAAACAGGCCGATGACGAGCTTTACAAGGCAAAGTCGGCAGGGAAAAACTGTGTATCTCCCACTGCAAATATAAAAAACTGACCTCATTACTCCTTCTGTTTAATTCCAATAACTGCTTTATACAGCGTCATAGCATTCCTTCACTCCTGTTGTATAATTAACGGATGATCGACATCCTTAAAATCCTGTCAGTGCTTGCTATCATGGTGCTTCTCCTGAAAAGGCGGTGGAACCTCGGATTGGTAATGGTCCTCTCATCCGTTATACTCGCCTTCTTCTATCTGCTCGCGCCGCTCGATTTCCTGAAGGCTTTTTATTCCGGGTCAACGGACAAAACAACCATCAGCCTGATCGCGGCGCTTCTCCTCATAAGAATTTTTGAGAACGTCATGAGGAAGAACGGGATTATGCAGCAGATGATGGATTCATTCAGGGGGGTTGTAATGGACAGGCGGATACTGATGGCGTCAATGCCCGCGCTTATCGGGCTTTTGCCATCAATGGGAGGTGCGCTCTTTTCCGCGCCCATGGTGGACGAGGCGTCAAAAAGCATCAACATTTCCCAGGAGAAAAAGGCATTCGTAAATTATGTGTTCAGGCATCCCTGGGAATTTATACTGCCTCTTTACCCAGGCGTGATCCTCGCGTCCGCCATTACTTCGTATTCTCTGAGAGAGTTAATGCTTGCCAATCTGCCGTATGCCGTCTGCCTTGTGATCGGAGGGACTGTCTGGGGATTGAGAGGCATCGGAATGCAGAGAGAGGGTTTCAAAAAAATATCCGGCGCCGGGCTGAGGAGCTTTCTTCCCTTAGCTATCATTTTGATCATGGTAATAGTCTTTCATCTGAATTTATCGATCTGCCTCAGCGCGGTGATCATCGGCATGTTTGTTGTGTTCAAGTATCCTGTGAAAAATATTTTTCAGAGTTTAAGGGAGGGTTTTTCATGGGAGATCGTGTTGATCATACTTGGAGCGATGACCTTCAAGGCGGTGCTCAATTATTCCGGGGCGGTTGCAAACATAAGCAAATTTTTCGTGGAAGAGGGTATTCCAGTATTGCCCGCGCTGTTTTTCCTGCCGTTCATTTACGGGCTCCTCACCGGGCTTACCGTAGGTTTTGTCGGCAGCACATTTCCGATCATCCTCGGACTTGAGAATGCGCATCACATAGGCGCTATTTCCTTTGCGTTTGCCTCAGGATATGTCGGAGTGCTTTTATCCCCGGTCCATCTCTGTCTTGTTTTGACAAGGGAATATTTCAAGGCCGCAATGAACGGCATTTACAAAAAGACCATAAAGGTGTGCGTATTGATCATGCTTGCCGCTCTGGCGGAGTATCTTATTTCAAGCCGTTATTGGCAATGATAGTGTAAAAGCCGGTCTTGTCACCCTGAATTTATTTCAGGGTCTCAGTATTTTTTTGTGGATATAGATGCTGAAACAATACTGAATCAAGTTCAGCACAAGGTTCAGCATGACAGTCTGTAAAATATTCTGCGCAAAGGTTTGACTTGTTGTAATCAGGCAAATTAAACTTACATATGCTCAGGAAATTGTGGCCGTTATTACTGATCGCTTTTATAATTTTAACGGTCCTTCACGTACATTACTACGCGGATTATCAAACAACGCTTTTACCCGGTGTACATATTCAGGACGGCGCATCCGATCTGAAGGCCAATCATTGGTCGGTCCCGGTTGTATTTGACTGGGACAGTGACGGAAAGAAAGATCTCCTGATCGGCAATAGCTACACAGACGAAGGCAAGGTCAGGCATGGATACATTAGTTTTTATAAAAACACAGGCGCTGACCCCGCACCTTCTTTCGATGGTTTTATTTACCTGCAGACCTGTGATAAAGAGTGCTCGCCTTTAAATACCTCTGCCTTTGGCTGACTTGGTTCGTATCCGGCAGTCGTGGACTGGGACAATGACGGAAGACATGATTTACTGGTAGGCGATACAAACGGAAATGTCCAGATATTTCTAAACGTAAACAGTAATTCAGATCCGGTACTATCGGGCGGCAAATATATACAGGCAGACAGAGGTAATCTTAATGCCGGCAACAGGGCGGCCCCTGTTGCAGACGACTGGAACGGTGACGGTAAGAAAGACCTGATCATCGGCAGCATAGACGGGAAAATTAAAATTTATATCAACAAAGGCACTGACGCTGAACCTGTCTTTGATTCATCATATCTCCTGCAGGTGGGCGGCAGAGATTTTGCTGTCAGCGGCAGGGCTGCACCGAGAGTGGCTGACTGGAACAAAGACGGCTTAAAAGACCTCCTCGTGGGTGATCTGGAAGGCTATGTTTATTATTTAAAAAACGCCGGCACGAACAGCGCGCCTGTATTTAAAAGGGCTGAAAAACTTTTTCTCAGAAACGGCGATTTCCTCCGGTATCCTGATCCAGACGGCGACCCGCGCTCGCGGCTTTATGTTACGGACTGGAATAACGACGGACTTGACGATATCGTGCTGGGAGGCAAAGACGGCAAGGTCATGCTGTATCTTGCGGCGCAAAAGCCATCATATTCACCCGCTGTTTTTGCAAAGAGAATATTTTTTCAGATACAGGAAAGGGCCGTTAAATTTAAAGACAGGGCCAAAGAGAAGATCAGGGGATTGAAGAAAAAATTGTGGTAGGTCGGTTCGCGAACCGCCCTTACGATTTCGAATCCTTAAATTTCATATATGTCTCGATCTCGTGTTCAAAATTATCGCTGAAGATGCCTTTGCCGATATTTTCCCTGATTTCATCAATGCCCCAGAAACGCACCTCGTCAATTTCGCCTTGATGAAATTTTATTTCTCCCGCATGAATGCATGAATGCGTGTATACAATTTCAGTCTCATAAGGGTTTGAGTGGATGTAGGTGTAAAGGAATTCCGGTCCGCAGGTTGAAACACCAAGCTCTTCCTCCATCTCACGGCGCACTGCTGCAAGGATTGTTTCTCCTGCGTCAACATGCCCTCCGACTGACGTGTCCCATTTCCCCGGTGCCACGTCCTTGTTCATCGAACGCTTCTGGAGCAATAGTTCCCCCTTCTCATTAAACACAAGCACATGAACAACACGATGCATCAACGCCGGATTGCCGTGTATTACGGAGCGTGGAAGGGTTTTAATTACCTCACCGCGATCATTTACAACATCAAGGAGTTCTTCGTGCATTTCCATTGCAATATTATAAACAACTTGATATAGTCTTTTCATGAAGATCAATCCTATGAAAATCGCGCTTACTATAGCCGGTTCCGACCCGAGCGGCGGGGCCGGATTTCAGGTGGATTTGCGGACCTTCAAGGCGATGGGTGTTTACGGGCTGAGCGTTCCCTCCGTGCTCACCGCGCAAAATACGAGAGGCGTCAACAGCGTACACGAACTGCCTGAGGATTTTTTCACGGCGCAGCTCGATACGCTCCTTGACGATGTAAGGCCCGACGCACTCAAGACAGGCATGATCTACACTGCGCAAAACATGAAGATCATCGCTGAAAAAATAAAGGAATACTCCCTTGATAACCTCGTTGTCGATCCGATAATTATCTCATCCACCGGGGTGCCGCTTATAAAAGAAGAGGCCCTGAAGGCAATGAAGGATTATCTGCTGCCCGCGGCCAAGGTCATCACCCCGAATATAAACGAAGCCTCCGCCCTCACCGGCATTGACATTCAGGACAAAAATGATATGAAGGATGCCGCCATAAAACTGAAAGATTACGGCGTTCAGTCGGTGATAATTACGGGCGGGCACATGAAGGGAAAGGCAATGGACCTGCTTTTTGACGGGGCAGAATTTATGTCTCTTGAAAATAAAAAACTTGAAGGGAAATATCACGGCACCGGGTGTGTTTTTTCAGCGGCGATCGCGGCATGTCTTGCGCTTGATTACGGAATAATAGAGGCCTTTATAAAGGCAAAGGAATTCACGTTTGACGCTATAAAGTCAGCGGGCTCGGTCGGCAGCGGCATGAAGGTCTTAAATATATAAAGCAGGGGATGAAGGCGACATCAGCTTTCTTCCATCACCTTATGCAGCAGCGCGCTCAGCTCTTCTATCTCAAAGGGTTTTATAAGTATCCCCTTGAAGCCGTAATGTTTAAAATCAGCCATTATCGGATCGTTGGAGTAACCGCTTGAGACAATGGCCTTAACATCCGGGTCAATAGCAAGAAGTATCTTGATGGCCTCTTTGCCCCCCATCCCGCCGCGAATGGTCAGGTCCATCATGACTATATCAAAAGGGTTTGCGGACCCTTTGGCTTTTTTGTACAGCCCGATGGCTTCGTCTCCGTTGTCGGCGACCTCGACTTCATAGCCGAGCTGCTTAAGTATCCTTGCGACGGATTTCTGGATGATCTTATCGTCTTCCATCAGCAATATCTTGCCTTCTCCCTTCAGTGGCCTGTCCGGTTTCTCATTATATTTTTCTATCGGCTCGCTGGAGGCGGGAAGGTGGATGTAGAATGTTGTCCCGGCGTTTAATTCCGATTCGACGTTAATATATCCATCATGGTTTTTGATGATGGAGTAGGTGGTTGTCAGGCCGAGACCGCTACCTTTCTGCTTGGTGGTGAAGTAGGGGTCAAATATTTTTTTCAGGTACTCTTTCGGGATGCCCGTCCCTTCATCTTTGATCGTTATCCTGACATATTCACCTTTTGGCACGGAAAAGGCGTTGTCCCCATTTACGGTCACATTCTCAGCGCGGACATGAATGGCGCCGCCGTCCGGCATGGCCTGGTTTGCATTGATAACAAGGTTGTTAATGACCTGGCTTATCTGCCCTTCGTCTATCTTCACAGGGCGCAGGTCGTCTGCAATAGAAAGATCAAATCTGACGTTGGAGCCCATTAATGCAAAGCCCGCTGATTCCTTCAGCACGTCCTTGATGGAGGTTATATTTTTGATCGGCGCCCCTCCCTTGGAGAATGTCAGCAGCTGGTTCGTTAAATACTTGGCGTGCCGACAGGCCTTCTCCGCGTCCGTAAGTATATCATATTCATTTTGTCCGGTTTTCATGGACATCTTTACAAGCGCGATATTGCTGACAATGTTGGTCAGTATATTATTGAAATCATGGGCGATGCCGCCTGCCAGGATCCCCACCGACTCAAGCTTTTCTATCTTTAACTGCTCCTCTTCCTTTCTTTTCAGCCCGGTAATGTCACGTATGATCCCCTGATACCCGACGATGTTGGCATGTTTGTCCCGCCGCATGGTCGAAGTTACCAGACAGTCCATCACGGTCCCGTCTTTCCTGCGCAATTTCACCTCATAGTCCCTGACGAAACCCTTCTGCTCTATTTCCTGCTGGAACCCGTCCCTGTCCACGGGATTGACATACAGATCGGTGATATTTAATTTCTGTATCTCCTCTTTTGTATAACCGAAAAGGTCCAGCGCGGACTGGTTGATATTAACAAACTCCCCGTTTTGTGTTGCCATATAAATCGCGTCCCTTGATTCCTCGAAAAGAAGACGGTACCTTCCTTCGCTTTCCCGGAGGGCCTCTTCAGCCTGTTTGCGTTCAGTAATGTCCCTGACCGTCAGTCTCGCTCCAAGCAATCTTCTTTTGGTGTCATACATCGCTATCATATAAATGGTGATATCGAGTTTTTGCCCGTCTTTTTTGATTATATTACCGCTGTCAATATAGATGGACCCTTCGCGCTCAAGTTTTTCGAGCTTGTCTTCCACTTCTTTCCATGTTTCAGGCGTATAGATTTCTCTAATATGTTTTCCGATAAGCTCAACCTGTGAATAGCCGAGGTGTTTGAATCCCTGCTTATTTGTACAGATGAGGGTGCCGTCGGTGTCTATAGAGTGGATCATGTCTGAGGAGCTTTCAACGATGTCCATGTACCTGTCCTCAGATTCTTTCAACTGCTGCCGCAATATCAACTGAGCCTCTTCAAGCTTGCTTCTTATTTCCCAGTTGAAGATTGTCAGCATCCCGCCTATGGCCCACGTGGCAATTATCGCGCAAAGCGCGCGTAATACCTGCACAGGGAGTTTGACTGTTATAAGAAATGAATCAGTGTTAAGCCAGTTTGCAGGGAAGAAATCTCCTTTGGGTACTATAATACCGCCAAGGACGCCGTAAACCAGAAAAGCATACCCGCCCAGCAGAAAATACTTCCTGACTTTTAAAGGTTCCAGAATACTCTGTTCATATTTGTAATATGAATAAAATCCGAAACCGATCAGGACGCCGCCTGGAAACCCTAAAAGATATCTGGTCCAGATACTGCCGACTTCCCAGAAATCATGGGATATAAAAGCGCCCAAAAGTATGGAAATACCTATCGCGGGCAACAGCCACCAGACAAGCCCGTTGACAATTCTTTTCTGCCAATCGGGGAGCATCGGGATGCTCAGGCGGGAGAGTTTTCTGCCGAATTCAAACAGGAAAAAGTAGGAGATAACAAGGATAAACCAGCGGGCCATATCTATGGTAATATTTCTGCCTTTAATTATGGCCCACATGTCCATGAATTCATTCAGCCCGTGAGTGAGGCCGAATGCAGCGAGGAGCCACAGGATGTTGGCGATCTTAAACTCGCTTCCTTTTTTCGGCTGGACCAGTACTGTGAACCCCATCGTCACGAACGCGAGGCCGTAGATGAAAAAGACAACGTCTATGTTGCGGTAAAATAAACTGTGGATCAAATCCATGTTTTTCCTCGAAAGGTTTGTTAAGAAGATATTCTTATGACTGTCTTTACGTTGCCCCTTGGATTAAAGTCTCCAGTTACCTCAAGATGTCTCGGTTTCAAAAATTTCTTCAAGTCGTCGAATATCTGATTTGCAGCGGATTCATGAGATATGTGCTGACTGCGGAATTTATTGAGATAGAGTTTCAGCGATTTAAGTTCCACTATATATTTATCAGGGACGTAGTTGATGTTAATTGTAGCAAAGTCGGGATAGCCGGAACGGGGACACAGGCAGGTGAATTCACCGAAGCTTATCTCAATTGTATAATCCCTGTCCTGATGGGGGTTGTCCCATCTTTCGAGTTTAGCCTTCGCGATTTCCTTCTCACCGTATTTCATATCTAATATTATATTTGATTTTTCTTAAAATAGTAGGGGGTTAACCCAAAATGCACTTTCCTGCAGTATCTTGCATCCGAAATGAAAGCCTGCTCCAGAATTTCTATAATCGACAATAAAACAGTAGCTGGTAGTTAGTAGACAGTAGTTTAGGGGTTCCCAGCTACTTACTGCTGTCTACTGACTACCCTTTCAAGGTGTCGTATAGAAATTCTTCTACAGTCTTCCATTTCAGCAACCATTGAAACAGAGTTTACCACTCAGTATATCAGCCTTATTCAGGTTTGCCCGGTTATTTTCTTTTCTATCTGCGAGCAGATGCCGTGAAACATTTTCATTTCCCAGTCGGTCAATCCCGCGCGCCCGACAAGGTGCTTAAGGTTCTGAATGATCTTTCCGGAAAGGTTTTTCTTGCCATGCGGAATATACTCAAGCAGTTTAAGCGTCTTTTCTATCCTCCCGTATAAGGCTGAGAGTTCTTTATTGCCAACCAGTCCGGGGAAAGGTAACGTACTATCGGCTGTTGTGTACTCGGCCTTTGAAAGTTCATACGCAATGATTAAGACAGCATGCGCCAGATTGAGAGACGGCTGCTTTTTGCTTGATGGTATTGTCATGAGAAAACCGCATTCCTCAATTTCCTCATTGAAAAGCCCCCTGTCTTCCCGTCCAAAGAGAATACCAATCCTGTTTGAGCTCGCAATTTGAAATAACCTTTGCGCGCCGGGTCCGGCAGGGACAAACACCCCGCGCTTTCTTCCCTTCCTTCTTGACGTGCCGGCGATAATTGATTTGTCCCTGACAGAATCTTTAAGTGAATTAAAGACCGCGGCGGACCTCAATATATCGGCAGCTCCGTGCGCAAACCGGAGGGCTTCATCCGTTATGACATATGATGGATGCACTATGGAGAGATTTTTGAAACCCATGTTCTTGATCGCGCGCGCGGCAGCTCCTATATTGCCCGGCTCCTTCGGCTCCACAAGGATGAAGTGTACATTGTCCTTCCAATTATTCATTTCATCCAATAATACCATAGTCAATCGCAGCGCGCCTTCACCTTGTTATTTCCACAAAAAATCGATTAAATTAAAACCATGTCAGTACGCGAGATCGTAAAATATCCTGAAAAGGTCCTGAGAGAAAAGACCGAGCTTGTCAATGATATTGATTCTGCGCTCCAGGACCTCATTGACGACATGATAGAGACCATGTACGCCGCGCCAGGTGTGGGGCTTGCGGCCAATCAGGTAGGCGTATCAAAGCGGCTTGCGGTCATTGATATAAGTTTGAGTGAGGAAAAGGTCCCTTTGATCGTGCTGGTGAACCCGGAGATCGTGCATCTTGAGGGGGAGATAGAAGCAGAAGAAGGTTGTCTCAGCATCCCTGATTATACGACGGTCCTGAAGAGGGCCATGAAAGTGGCCGTGAAAGGTTTTGACAGGCATGGCAAACCTGTTGAGATAGAAGCGGAGGGCCTCCTGGCAAGGGCGCTTCAGCATGAGATAGATCATCTGAACGGAAAACTGTTTATTGACAGGATGGGGCGCATTAAAAAGGAATTTTTCAAAAAGCGTTATCTAAGAGAAAAGTTGTCAAAGGAATGAAGCTTGTTTTTTTCGGCACGCCGGAATTTGCAGTTTTGCCTCTTAAAACCCTGCTTGATGCAGGACATGAAGTCCTTGCCGTTGTAACCCAGCCTGACAGGCAGAGCGGACGTGGAAGGCATATTTCCGCCAGTCCCGTAAAAATCGAAGCGCAGAAGTTGGGGCTGAAAATCCTCCAGCCTTTAAAGGTCCGGGACAAAAACTTCATTGATGAATTAGGGGCGTTAAATCTCTCCGTGATCGTTGTCGTGGCATACGGACAGATACTGCCTTCTGAGATAATCGGTTTGCCGGAGTTCGGGTGTATAAATATTCACGCATCTCTCCTTCCGAAGTACCGGGGGGCCGCTCCGATAAATTGGGCGATAATAAACGGCGAGGAAACCACGGGCATCACTACGATGCTCATGGATGAAGGAATGGATACCGGACCGGTTTTACTGCAGGAAGAGACGGAGATCTCACATGAAGACACGGCAGAGGACCTTTCTCACAAACTCTCAAAGATTGGAGCAGGCCTTATTGTCCGCACATTAATAGAAGTGGAAAATGCTTCAATTACGCCTCAGCCTCAAACAGGCGAAGCGATATACGCTCCTCTTCTTAAAAAGACCGACGGGGCCGTCAACTGGACAAAAACCGCGGCAGAGGTGTGTAATTTTATCAGAGGCATGAATCCCTGGCCGGGGGCTTATGGATTTCTTGAAGGTGAAAGGATTAGAATCCTGAAGGCCGCGCCGTTAGACGAAAGCGGCGGGCCAGGTGAAATCTTCAAGGCCTCAAAAGACGAACTCATTGCAGGCGCGGGAAAGGGCAGCGTTTCCATTCTTGAGATACAGCCGCCGGGAAAACCCGCCATGGAGATCAGGGCCTTTTTGCAGGGAAGAAAAATTAAGGAGGGAATGAGATTTCACTAAACACAGAGGCACTGAGACACGGAAATGATTAAATTTAATTAATCCACAGATTTCACAGATGACACAGAAAAAGTTTTTCAATAAATCTGTGCAATCTGCGAAATCTGCGGACAAAAAATTGTTCTTAGTGTATGTGTGATTTTTGAAAACGATCAATCATGAAAAACTTTTTAAAACTGCTCATGTATTTTGTCATATTTACCGTCGTCGGCGCGGGAGGCGCGTATCTTGTTTTTGAGAAGATAGGCTTCGGCAAGACCGGGGTGGTCCCTTCTCTTACTGGGAAAAGCGTTTCCGAGGCGACGGAGATGTTGAATAAAAGAAAATTGTCGCTTGCGATAAAAGGGCAGAGTTATGACGACAATGTTCCGGGCGGCCATATCATAAGGCAGCTTGCAGAACCGGGAACAAAGGCCGCGCCCGGGGCCGAGGTGGATGTAATTGTGAGCAAGGGCAAGGGGCAGGAGATGTTTTCTTTGCCGTCTTTTGAGGGGCAGCTTCTTGATGAGGCAAAACTTACATTGGCCAATCTCGAAATGAAGGCCGGGAAGGTCACATGGACGCATTCCGATACAGTTGAGAAGGGGACGATCATCGCCCAGAGACCTCTGCCGGGAAATATCAAGGTCAATGAAATAAATTTTCTTGTAAGCCTCGGGCCGTACGATGTATTTTATAAGTGCCCTTCTTTTGTTAATATGACCGTGGATGACGCTAAGATGCTGGCGCAGCAACTCGGCATCGAACTGGTTGAGCAGGAAGAGGGCGGCAAGGTCGTCGCCCAGAGGCCGGCGGCAGGGGAGATTATCAGAAAGGGAGACGCGGTTGAGGTCACGCTTGGAAGCGGCAGGCCGAGCTGGTTCTAACCGCGAAAATGCAGACATTGTTCAACAATTTGTTTAACTCGATGGATTTTATTATATTATGCAGGTAGCTTCAAATAATAATTTGCAATAATAAGTTATTTAAGATTACGTTTCGGTATCGAAAAACAAATTATTTCACAACATCTGCATTTTCTAAATTACATTTTGAGGCAGCTGGCAGCTAAAAGAAGGAGGGTTTATGATTAAGATTGCGCCGTCTATTTTGTCGGCAGATTTTTCAAGGCTTGGTGAACAGATCAAGGAAGCGGAAAAGGCAGGGGCTGACCTTATCCATGTTGACGTGATGGACGGGCATTTTGTCCCCAATATCACCATCGGCCCGCTTGTTGTGAAGGCAGTGAAAAAAGTCGCGGCGCTCCCGCTTGACGTGCACCTCATGATAGAAGACCCTGATAAATACATAAAGGATTTCGCTGACAGCGGCGCGGACATTATCACCGTCCACGCGGAGGCGTGTGTGCATCTGCACAGGAGCATTCAGAAGATAAAAGAATGCGGGGTGAAGGCGGCTGTCTCGATCAACCCGGCAACTCCGCTCAGCAGTATCGAGCTTATACTCCCGTTCGTTGACATGGTCCTTTTGATGTCAGTGAACCCCGGTTTCGGCGGGCAGAAGTTTATCCCTGAGGTCCTCCCAAAACTTAAACAATTGAAAAATATCATCACCGAAAATATATATAAAGCAGAGATAGAACTGGACGGCGGAGTCACAGTAGATAATGTGGCGGAAGTCCACAAAGCAGGCGCGGACATTGTGGTCATGGGCAACGCGTTTTACAATTCAATAGATTACGCGGAGACCGTGAGGATCGTGAGAGAGAGGTGCAATTGAAAAGAGATTTATTCGACAAAGCAGAGAAATACAGGAAGGCCGCTGAATACGGACGGGCGATCGAGTTGTATCAAAAGGCCCTTGCGCATTTTAAAAAGAATGCAGATGTTGACGGCGCTCTTGATTGCACAATCTCCCTGGCCGACACATTCAGGGCGAAAGGCGATTTCACTGAGGCGAAAAAATATTACGAAGACGGGCTTGTGATAGCGGGAGCCATTGATGACAGGACCGCGGAGGCTGACGCGCTTGCCGGGCTGGGCCTAAGTTTGCGGGCGTTAGGCGACTGGAGTACAGCCATGAATTTAATCCGCAGAGCCAACGGAATATACAAAACCCTCCACGACAAAAAAGGCGAAGCCTTTTCCACATGGGCGAAAGCAGGGACGTACAGGATAAAGGGAGACATTAAAAAGGCGCTGGAAGATTTCCATTCCGCTCTGAAAAAGTTCAGGGCGTTGAAAGATAAATCCGGCGTTGCTTATACATACTGCGGGCTTGGCGGCAGTTCGAGGATTGCTGAGAGGTTTGAGGATTCAGGAAAATATTATACTCTGGCCAATCAGAGTTTCAACAAACTGAAAGACCGCTTCGGGCTTGCGTATTCATTCTGCGGCCTGGGCAATGTCTGCCGCATGAATGGAGATTATAAAAACGCCCTCAGATATTTTAAAAAAGCGGAAGTCCTGTATAAACAGATCGGCGACAGGGTCAGTTACGCCTACACACTCTGGAGCGTCGGCACTTCTTATAAGATGCTTGGAGATCATGAAAAGGCGCTGAAGAGTTATAAAGAGTCGATGGGCTTTTTCAAACAGACAAAAGACCCGAGGGGACAGATCTACTGCATCCTCGGAGTTGGCGAGCTTGAATATTTAAAAGGCAGAAAAGAGAAAGCCGGTAAGGCGTTCTCCGGGGCCTTTACCTCCGCGAAAAAATACGGCTTCGCAGTTGAAAGAAAATATGCCGAAAGACTGCTCAAGGCGTTGAAGCAGGGCAGGGGCTTCCCGTTGAATTTGCCGTAAGGTCTCCGTGATATCTTGGTTTATTCTTGAAAAAATACTCGAATACTGATACCTTACTTGAAAAGGGATGGAAGTGAAGTTGTGACATTTTGTCACGGGTTGAAATTGACTGCTCCAGACGGAAAGTCGAGAGAGACTGATTGCGCTAACACCGAAGGCATTTTCCGTATCATCCAGTCTATCCCTTCTCCCAAGGCTGAACCTTTCAAGCGTTGGCTGGCTAAAGTTGGCTATGAACGAGTGCAGGAGATCGAAAATCCCACCCCTCAATCCCCTCTTGATAGAGGGGAAGTAAACGCCGATACTTCCGCCCTCGAAAAACAGATCGACGAAATGGTCTATGCCCTCTACGCCCTCACGCCGGAGGAGATTGCGATTGTGGAGGGGAAGAAATAAATGAATAGGGGAATCAATAATGGAACAAAATAATATCGTCGTTTTCGGGAGTAAAAAAATCAGACGGATCTGGCACAATGACGAATGGTATTTTTCTGTTGTTGATGTTGTAGAAGCATTGACAGATTCCCCCATCCCTAGTCAATATTGGGGAAAAGTGAAGCAAAGAGAGTTTATAGACCTTCAGTTGTCCCCAATTTGGGTACAACTGAAATTAGAGGCATCCGACGGCAAGAAATACACTACCGACTGCGCAAATACTAAAGGTATGTTCCGTATCATTCAGTCTATTCCGTCGTCAAAAGCCGAGCCGTTTAAGCAATGGCTGGCGCAAGTGGGCTACGAGAGAGTCTAGGAAATTGAAAATCCCGAGCTGGCCCAAGAGCGTATGAAGCAATTGTATGGACAAAAAGGATATCCAAAGGATTGGATTGATAAACGATTGCGGGGCATAGCTATCCGCCAAAATCTGACTGATGAATGGAAAGAGAGAGGGATCGAAACTGAATCGGATTATGCCATTCTTACCGCTGAAATATCTAAAGCGACTTTCGGAATAACGCCTTCTGAATACAAAGAATTAAAAGATTTGACCAGGAAAAATGATAACCTTCGCGATCACATGACCGATTTGGAATTGATTTTTACTATGCTTGGCGAAAAAGTTACAAAAGGAAAAACCTGAAACCTTTAACAAAAGTAAAAAAGTGGCCCGGCGTGGAGGGCGTGTGGCAGGCATAGCACGGAAAGAAACTGAAAAGGAGTTGGGCAGAAGTATTGTAAGCAAACAGAGCTATTTACCAATAAAAAATAAAATCAAATGAGAAAAAATGAACCTCCCCGACATCCGGCAAAAACTCCGCAAGTTCGCCGAAGACAGAAACTGGGACCAGTTCCACAGCCCGAAGAACCTCTCGATGGCTCTTGCCGCCGAGACTGCTGAACTGCTTGAGATCTTTCAGTGGCTTACGGAAGAGCAGTCAAAGGACATTGTCAATTCTGAAAAAGAATTTGCTCAGGTGAAAGAAGAGATCGCGGACGTATTCATTTACCTTGTCCGCCTTGCCGATAAATTGAACATCGATATCGAAAAAGAAGCCCTCGCCAAAATTGTACTCAATGAAAAGAAATACCCCGTAGACCTTTCCAGAAACAATGCTGTGAAGTATAACAGGAGACGATCCTGAATTTCGCATTACATGTGAATGCCCCTACGAAACCAGATCGGTTTCTATATTCATAGAGATCTTAACTTCTTTGCTCGCCATCAGGCCGCCGTTGTCCAGCGGCACATTCCACATCATGCCGTAGTCTTCCCGGTTGATTGTGACATTACCGGAAAAGCCCAGGGTTGTGTCTCCGAACGGGCTTTTCACGGGGCCGAAAAAATCAACCTCTATTATTACGGGACGTGTAATTCCGTGAATGGTCAAATCTCCTGTTATCTTGCAGGCGTTAAAACCTGTCCTTTCGGCCATGGAGCTTTTGAAGGTCATCTTGGGATATTTTTTAACTTCAAAGAATTCCACACTCCTGAGATGGTCGTCGCGTTTCTGAATTCCTGTGTAAATGCTGTCAACGTCAATTTCCAGTGCAACAGATGTTTTACTTATATCAGCAGGGTCGAAATTGACCTCGCCCGAAAGTTTATTACACTGGCCGTGGACATAAGCGCCCATCATATGACGCACCTTAAATGCGGCCACCGAATGATCCGGATCGATCTTCCATTTAGACATAATTGTGTTCCTCCTTCATGGTTACTGCATAAGAGATAATCAAGTTCTCTATTATTATGCTCTGTGTTTTTTGTCTGATAGCTATCAGCTTATAGCTGTCAGCTTAAAACTGCTCTATAAAACACTGCGGGTCATCCGCGAGGACATCATGTTCTCCATTTGCCGTTGGATAGGCATACGCGATGGCTCTGCATCCCCTGCACTCAGCCCATCTCTTGCATGTGCCGCATTTTCCTTTATAACTTTTTCTGTCTCGCAGGGCGTTTAAGACATCCGAGGTTGCCCATACCTCCCGCAATGAATCTTTTCTTATATTGCCTATGGGGACATGCAGTCTCCTGCACGGGACAAGTGTGCCGTCAGGGAGAATGGTCAGTCCCGATATGCCGGCGGCGCAGCCTCCAGTGGGGACGTCTCCGAGGTCGCCGTTATCAGATTTGTCTCTTAATTGTGAGGCAACCGGGTCGCCTGTAACTATTTCAAGCTGGCCCGTGTCAGTAGAAAATATTTTTTCATAAAGCGCCTTCACTGTGTCTGTTGCCAGCATTTCTATTAACATTAATTCTCCCCTGCCTGAGGGAACGAGCCTTGAGAAACCGAGCCTGTGCACGCCGAGATTTGACGACAGCTCGATCATGTCCATAAAACTGCCGGCATTATAAGAAGACAGTGTGGCATTCAGTGTCACTTTCAACCCCGCGTCAAGCAGATGCCTGACGCCTTCCATGGAAGCGGAATAACTGCCCTTGCCCCTTATCGATTCATGTATCTCTTCAGTTCCTTCGACGCTGACCTGCACTCCCTTTACGCCGAGGTCAAATAATTTTTTTGCCTTTTTGTCATCAATAAGAATCCCGTTTGTAAGCAGGTATAAACTAAAACCCTGAGAGCTGAGTCTTGAGAGGATTTCAAATAAATCCTTGCGCAGAAAAGGCTCTCCGCCGGTTATGTTGAAGCTCGGAGAGAAATCTACCCCATAGTTTTTTTTCCATTCACTTAAGGTATCAGACACCTCATCGATCGTGTCGCATATCTCGGAGAAGGACATCTCGTCCATTTTCCTGTCCGTCTGGTAGCAGTGCTTGCAGCGGAGATTGCATTTTTCGGTAAGATGCCATTGTATGAAAAAATCAAAGGCGTGGTTAATTGACATAAACTTTGTTCGGGAAGAGATTTTTGGGCAAATATGGCAGACGTCTCTTTCGAAATCCTCTGAGCGTACCTGCCATATCTGCTTTTTCAGTTGCTGGACCAGCAACTATCAGCTCTTTCAGCCCTTTCACTTGTGGCATAACCTGCCAGGATTTTCTTTTGCTACTTTCTTAAGGTTGTCCCAGAAGTCAGCCTCTTTTAAAAGCGCTTTTTTGCTCAAAGGTTTCTTCATCCCGTCTTCACCTCCTTCCTGATAAGGATTCATAATGGAATAATATCATATCCAAATACATTGTCAAGATTTTGTATCAAACTTTTCATTCATTGCTAATTTCAGGGCTTTCAAATTATACTGTTTCTTGAAATAAAACAGTCTATCTGCTACTATTTATGGAATTTAAAAATGAACGTCTCCGAGTCCCTTTTTGATCAACCAGTCAGCGAGCCAAAAGAGTCAGGCAAAGCGGGACTGCTGAACAGGATAATAGCCAGGACCATTGACTTTATCATTGTTGCAGCGCTGTATGAGGCGATACCGAAGGTTGGTTTTTTTGCCGGGCTGACATATCTCCTGATAGCCGACGGACTTTTTGACGGCAGGAGCGCAGGCAAGAAGTTAATAGGACTCAGGGTGATCATTTATCATAATACCGATAAGGTCAGGGCCTGTAATTTTAAGGAATCGATCATCAGGAATTTTCCTTTCGGGGCCGGATTTATGCTGGTCGGGATTTTAAACGTGATCCCTTTGATAGGCTGGATATTTTCTTTCATAGTTATTGCGGTCGTCGTGCTTTTTGAAAGCCTGGTCCTCATCGGGAGTGAAAAGGGCATGAGGCTCGGCGACGAACTTGCAAAGACACATGTTGTAGAAGAGAAACGGGAGGATTAAATGTTCCATAAAATTCTTGGATGGTTTTCAAATGACCTTGCAATAGACCTCGGCACGGCCAATACCCTGGTGTTTGTGAAAGGCAAAGGAATTGTCTGCAATGAACCCTCTGTGGTTGCCATACAGAAGGACCGGGTGATTGCAGTAGGTCTTGAGGCGCAGAAGATGTTGGGCAAAACGCCTGCCAATATAATAGCAATGAGGCCCCTGAAGGACGGCGTTATCGCTGATTTTGACAAGACAGGCGAGATGCTTAAATATTTCATCAGGAAGGTCCATAACAGAAAGAGTTTCGTATCTCCGAGGATCGCCATCGGAGTGCCCTCAGGCATTACTCAGGTTGAACAGCGCGCTGTTAAAGACGCGGCACAGGCCTCCGGCGCGCGCGAGATCTATCTCATAGAAGAGCCGATGGCTGCTGCAATAGGCGTGGGTCTGCCGATCGGAGAGCCGGTAGGCAACATGATCGTCGACCTCGGCGGCGGGACCACCGACGTTGCCGTCATCTCTTTGCACGGCGTTGTATACAGCAAGGCCGTGAGAATGGGCGGCGACAAGATGGATGAGGCCATAGTAAACCATATTAAAAACAAGGGAAGGATCCTCATCGGCGAAAGGACAGCGGAGCTTATCAAAAAACAGATCGGTTCCGCATTCAAGGTTGATGAAGAAAACAGGTCAATGGACGTAAAGGGGAGGGACCTTGTTTCTGGTATTCCAAAGACTGTCACGATCTATGAAGATGAAATCAGGGAAGCCTTGAGTGAAAATGTTACCGTTATAATAAATGCGATAAAGGTGGCCCTTGAAAATACGCCGCCTGAACTTGCATCGGATATCGTCGACAGGGGCATTATACTTGCCGGCGGCGGGGCGCTGTTGAGAGGCCTTGACATGTTGTTGAAGCACGAGACAGGACTTCCCGTGACCGTTGCCGAAGACCCTCTCACTGCTGTAGCCAGAGGCGTCGGCAAGGTGCTTGATGAACTGGATATCTTAAGAAGGGTCACGTTCTAAAAAAGAAAGCAAAGAAGTTAAGAAGATAAGAAGTTTTGAAGATGGGAAATGACGGGAGTTTTTGCTTATCTTCTCAACCTCTCAACTTCATATCTTCTTCTGGTCCGCTCCGTTTACTCTGTGGTTTGTTGTATTATTTAAGATGCATAAGAAAAAATTTATTCTCTTCGCCCTCTTTATTCTCCTCATATTTGCCCTGCTCACTTACCAGGGCATCCAGGGTGAAAGACGCATCACGGATTTCACCCTTTATCCTCTGAAAGTCCTTGAACAGTCAGGCACATTCCTGAAAAAAGCAGTGAGATATATTCCCTTCTTAGGGGATGACGATGAGAAAAGACTTATCTCAAGGTTAGGCAAGTGTGAACAGGAAAGGATGAAATCCAAAGAGGCGGAATCTGAAAATGAGAGGCTCAGGGGCATCCTGCAATTGAAATCCGAAAGGCCTGATTATGTTGCCGCCGCCGAGGTTTTTGCAAGAGATCCGACCAACTGGTTTCATATTTTATGGATAAACAAAGGACTGAGCAGCGGCATTGCAAAGGACATGGTCGCAATCACTCCTCTGGGACTTGTGGGAAGGGTCCACAGGGTCTTTAATGAGAAGGCCGACGTCATACAAATAACCGACGTCAATTCATCCGTTGCGGTCAGGATGGAAACCTCAAGGGTGGAGGGAATACTGGAGGGAAGAGGGGACAATAAATGTAACCTGAAATATGTCTCAAAGGATTTTGAGGTTGTGGAGGGCGAGAACGTGATAACATCAGGGCTTGACGGCATATTCCCTGAAGGCCTTCTGGTGGGAACTGTCAGCTCTGTTGACAGGGAAGGCGGAGACGTATTTCAATTAATTGAAGTTATGCCGGCCCAAAATTTAAACACGGTCGAAGAGGTCGTGGTGCTGAAGAGATGAAGACAGAAAAAGCGTTAAGCGCTCAGCGTTGTTGCGCATACTTATGAAGGCATTGTTACTCTACATAATCTTTGCATATCTTGCATTAACGGTGCAGTCCATATTCTTACACGGCATAAAACCCGACCTCGCGCTCGTGCTTGTGTGTTTTTATTCGGTCAGGTACGGGCAGGTCAAAGGCGTGACTTACGGCGCATTGACGGGCATCCTGCTCGATACCGCTAACGGGTTTATTTTCGGCCCTCATATTATCAGCAAGTCCATTGCCGCGTTTCTTATCAGCGCGGTCAAGGAAAATTTATTTGAATGGAACGCCACGATCAGCGTTATAACAATCGCAATATTTTCAGTGGTCAATATATTTCTGGTACATATATGCTTTGAGACCTTTTCAAAAGTGTCTTTTGCCGACAGGCCCTGGGGCATTTCAGTGATGGAAGTTATATACACGATTCTGTCCGCGCTGGTAATGTTCCCGGTGTTTAACAGGGAGAGAAGGAAGTGGAAGAGATGATATGGACAAAAGAATAACCACCGCCTTCTATGTCCTGCTCTGCATATTCTGCGTCTTCGTCCTGAGGCTCTGGCACCTTCAGGTAATAAAGGGCAGCGAATACAAAAGGCTTGATGAGCGCAACAGGCTGCGGGTCGTCGATGTACCCGCGCCGAGAGGGGTGATCTACGACAGGAATGATAATCCCCTTGTGAAAAACGTCATGTCTTTTGACGTGTCCATCGTCAAAGAGGACATACCGAAGGATTATCAAATTCTCCTGGAACTGGGAAAGCTTGTCGGGCTTTCAGCAGAGGAGATAAAGAAACGGGCAAGGGCAACGGCGAACCCCTTTGAAGCCATCAGCCTCAGGCAGAATGTCCAGTTTGAAGAAGTCGCAAGGATAGAGGCAAAGAAGATCGATTTTCCGGGCCTGCAGGTGGAAGTAACGAGCGCCAGGGAATATCTCTACGGGCAAACAGCGAGTCATGTCCTGGGCTATCTCGGCAATCCCACGCCGAAACAATTAAGCACTCCCGAATACAGCGATGTCCCCCGTCAGGAATATATCGGACAGTTTGGAATTGAGAAAAAATATGACAGCATACTGAGAGGCACGCCCGGCAAGAAGATCGTTGAGGTTGACGCGCTTGGCAATGTAATTAAGTTTGTAAGGATACAGAAGCCTACAAGAGGCAATGACATCAAACTTACTCTTGATATCAATGTTCAGGCGGAGGCCGAAAAAGCGCTTGAAGACAAGTCCGGCGCCGTAGTTGCCCTCAAGGCCGGTACCGGCGAGGTATTAGCGCTGGTCAGCGCCCCTCCATTTAATCCGAATCTCTTTGTCGGAGGCATAAATTCAAAGGACTGGAAGGAGCTGCTTAACGACCCGAGGAAACCTTTGATGAACAGGGCGATATCGAACCATTTCCCTCCAGGCTCAACCTTCAAAATAATCACCGCGCTTGCCGCCCTTGAAAATGGGACCGTTACTGAGAGCACGCCGTTTTTTTGCGGCGGATCAACTACCTTTGGAAGGGTCTTCAGATGCTGGAAGGACGGAGGGCACGGCGGGGTCAGCCTTCACAGGGCGATTGTTGAATCCTGCGACGTATATTTTTATGAAATCGGGAAGAGGATAAACATAGACACGATTGCGAAGTATGCCTCGGCATTAGGCCTCGGCAGGCCCACTGGGATCGAGCTTGACGGCGAGGCGGCAGGGCTTGTTCCCTCCACTAAATGGAAACTCAAGGCAAGGAAGGAAAAATGGTACCAGGGCGAGACGCTCAGTGTCGCGATCGGACAGGGGTATCTTTCCGTTACACCGATACAGATGGCGAGGATGATGGCCGCGGTGGTAAACGGAGGGAAGCTGTTTAAGCCGCATCTTGTAAAGAATGAAGACCTTGAGGCGGAACCTGAGAGTGTTGCGGACATAAATCCGGGGAACGTTGAATTAGTCAAAAGCGGACTTGTAGGCGTTGTCTACGAAGGCGGAGGCACGGGCAGGGCCGCGCGCTCAGACATTGTCAGTATCGGCGGTAAGACAGGCACCGCACAGGTCATCGGGGGAGCGGTCAAAGGGAAATATCTCCCTGATGAATTTCAGGACCATGCCTGGTTTGTGTCTTTTGCCCCTCAATATGATCCGCAGATAGCCGTGTCCGTCTTTGTCGAGCACGGCGGCCACGGCGGCTCTACTGCCGCGCCCATAGCAAAGAGGGTGATAGAGACATATTTCAATCCGCCGAAGAAAGACAGCGAGGACGGGGAGCAGAAGCAGGAGGAGCAGGTCCCGGAAAATCAGGAACCGGCAAAGCCGGATGCCGGTTAACAATTATTGCAGGGACGAGGCAGTGCCTCGCCTGTAATCAAAGATCAAATATTATAATGATAGACCGAAGGTTATTAAAAGATTTTGACTGGGGCTTTCTGGGTATGGTCATCGTACTGGCCCTGATAGGACTAATGACGATCTTCAGCGCCACAAGGCCCTTGCTTGAGGCCGAGCAGCATCCGTATTACCTGAGGCAGCTTAACTGGATAATACTCAGCCTTGTCTGCTTTTCACTCATGCTGATCTTTGATTACAGGTGGCTTGTCAGGTTTGCCCATATATTTTACGTACTGGGAGTTGTCCTTCTCGTATTTGTTCTTATCGCAGGGAGAAAAGGCATGGGCGCGCAGAGATGGATCGACCTCGGGTTCTTGTCATTTCAGCCTTCGGAGTTCTTCAAGCTTTTTTTTGTCGGGGCGCTTGCGCGTTATCTTTCCGGTTTGGAACAGGGGATGAAACTCGGATCAAAGCAACTGGTGAGGATGCTGGCCGGCTTTCTCATCTTTCCCGCAATTCTTATACTGAAACAGCCGGACCTCGGGACCATGCTGATTTTAATATTTATCTTTACCGCGATGGTCTTGACCGTGGGGATCGAAAAAAAGATCCTCATTACCGTTGTTGTAATCGGCATGATAGCCACTCCTGTAGCAGGTAAATTTCTCTGGGGCGGATTAAAAGATTACCAGAAAAACAGGATCATCGCGTTCATTGACCCGCAGGTGGACCCTCAGGGGATCGGTTATCATGTAACTCAATCGAAGGTCTCTATAGGGGCAGGCGGTTTCCTTGGCAAAGGATACCTGAGAGGCACTCAGGGGCCTTACAGGTTTTTGCCTGAGAACCATACGGATTTTATCTTTTCAATATTTGCTGAAGAATGGGGATTTATCGGCAGCCTGGTCCTGTTCACATGTTATCTGTTTATCATATGGCGCGGGTTTGAGACCGCAAAACAGTCAAGGGACATTGAAGGGACCTATCTCGCCCTCGGAGTGACGTATATGTTTTCTTTCTATTTCATTGTCAATGTCGGGATGACGCTCGGATTAATGCCTGTTGTCGGCATCCCTCTGCCTCTGATGAGCTACGGCGGCACAGCCCTGCTCTCCAATTTCCTCGCGCTCAGTATTATTGAAAATGTAAGGATGCGGAGATTCGCTTCGTATTATTGATTCCCTGCTTTCAAGAACCTTCAAAATATCGTATAATCTATTCCCATAGAATGCTTTTCAAACTTATTGAACTCTTTGGCGCTCTCATAGAGAAGCCTGTTGAAGGCATCGGCAGGTGCATGCTTCTCCTTTATTCCATTTTTAAAGAAATATTCAAGCTTCCCTTTGAGATAAGAAACCTTTTAAAACAGATGCAGGAGATAGGCGTTAATTCGCTGCCGGTAGTCCTGATCACGGCGGTGTTTACGGGCATGGTGCTTGCGCTTCAAAGCTTCACGGGTTTCAAGCGGTTCGGCGCAGAGGGGCTTGTCGGTTCCGTGGTCGCGCTTTCAATGACGAGAGAACTCGGCCCGGTCCTTTCAGCTTTGATTGTCACGGGGCGTGCGGGCGCTGCTATGGCGGCGGAACTGGGCACAATGAAGGTCACCGAACAGATTGACGCCCTTGAGACGCTTGCAACGAACCCGGTGAAATATCTGGTTGTCCCGAGATTTTTGTCGGGAATGATAATGCTCCCCGCGCTTGCTATTGTTACCGATATAGTAGGCATCATAGGCGGTTATTTTGTTACAGTTGTTCTTCTTGGCGCAAGCTCAAAGGCTTACTTGAGGGCCACATGGGATTACCTCGAAATGCATGATATATACAACGGGCTGATCAAGGCATGTTTTTTCGGCGCGGCCTTTACGCTTATCAGTTGTTACAAGGGTTTTTATACAAGAGGCGGCGCTGAAGGCGTCGGGCGCGCGACGACCGGCGCTGTGGTTGCGTCGTCGATGACCATTCTTATATCCGACTATTTCCTGTCGTCGTGGCTGTTCTGATGATAGAGCTTATTGACATATATAAATCCTTTGAAGGCAAGGAAGTCCTGCGCGGAGTGGATCTGAAAGTTGAAAAGGGAGAGAGCGTTGTTGTGATCGGCGGCAGCGGCTCCGGCAAGAGCGTGTTGCTTAAGCATATCATCGGGCTCTTGAAACCGGACAAGGGGACCGTGATAATTGACTCAACCGATCTGTCGCAGCTTGATGCAGATGCGCTGAATGAGATCAGGAAAAAGTTCGGGATGCTGTTTCAGGCTGCCGCGTTGTTTGATTCCATGAGCGTGTGGGAGAATGTAGGGTTCGGCTTAAAGCGTCATACGCATATGTCCGATACGGACATAAAAGAGGCCGCCGTTCAAAAGCTCAAAATGGTGGGCCTTGTCGGTGTTGAGGACCTGATGCCTTCCGAGCTGTCAGGAGGAATGCGCAAAAGAGTGGGCCTTGCCAGGGCAATTGCAATGGAACCGGAGATACTCCTTTATGATGAGCCCACCACGGGGCTGGACCCGATCATGGCCGACGCAATTAACGACCTCATCATAGAGATGAGAGAAAGATTAAATGTTACGTCCGTTGCGATCACACACGACATGAAGAGCGCGTACAAGATTGCAGATACGATTGCCATGCTTTATAATGGTGTGATTATCGCCAAGGGAAAGACAGAGGAGATCAAAAATACTTCGGACCCCGTTGTCAGGCAATTCATTGAAGGCAGGGCGGTGGGGCCCATTCATCTTGAAGGCATTGAAAGGCGATGAGCAATTATCAACAAATAGAATGTGTCCATTTACCGTCATTCCCGCAGTTTGTTGAGCGGGAATCCAGTTTTATTAAAATAAGTTCTGGATGCCCGATTAAAGACCCCCGATTACGAAATTCGAGGGCAGGCTTCGGGCATGACAAAATTAATAAATAGCAATTTATGGACAGACACTAAAGAATCAACAATGGGAAATTCCTTAATTGAACTAATATGAAAAATGTCTCCGCAGAACTGAAGGTCGGTATCTTTGCAATCACGGTGATCATTATTCTCTCGTATATGACGTTCAAGGTCGGGAGAATGCCCTTTATGTGGGAGAAGGGATACAAGCTTTACGCTGAATTTGATGACGCAAGCGGTCTTGATGAAAGGTCCCGTGTTAAACTCGCGGGCGTTGACGTCGGGATAATTGAAAAGATCGATCTTGCGGACGGCAAGGCAAGGCTCACGCTCATCATCAATCCTGACGTTAAGCTTTACAAAAATACAAGGGCGTCTTTGAAGATGTCCGGTCTTCTCGGCGACAAGTACCTTGCCCTTTCAAGAGGCACGCCTGATCAGCCGCTTCTGAGATCAGGCGACACGATAACGGATGTCACACGCGCTGCCGATATCGAAGAGCTTGCGAAAAAGATGACATCCGCCGCGTCGGACATCAGCGCGCTTGCGACAAGCCTGAAAGATGTTTTTGGAGAAAAAGAGAAGCAGACTTTTACGGAGACGCTCAATAATCTCAGGGACATCACCCGCGACGTCAAGCAGATCACAAAAGAGAACAAGGATTCTTTGCGCAAGATAATTGCCCAGCTTGAAGTATTTACAAAGGCGCTTTCGGAAAAGGGCCCCGGATTCGTAGACGATATGAGCAGGGTCGGGAAGAATCTGGGAGATAAGGGGCCGAAGCTTTTAGATGACATGAGCAAGCTTGTAAATGATCTGAAAGAAGTAGTGGAGGAAAACAGATACGCGTTTAAGGAGAGCATGGAGAACCTGAGGACCGGTTCAAAGTCAGTGACCGAGATTGCCCGGAAGATAGAGAGCGGAGAGGGGACCCTCGGCAAGCTTGTAAAGGATGAAAAGCTTTACAACTCCCTGAGCAAGGTTTCGGATGAGGTAGGCAAGTCGCTTGACGTCGCAAGCGGGATGAGGACCTTCCTTGATTTCCATACCGAATATAACACGGGTGAGGCGGAATGGAAGGGGTACTTTGACCTCACACTGCAGCCCAAAAAGGACAAATACTATATTCTCGGCGTCGTAGCTGACCCGAAGGGTTCGGTTGAGACCACGGACAAAATAATAAACGGCGTTGAAACAACCGAGGAGGAAACAAAAAGTAAAATAGAGTTTTCCGCCCAGTACGCGCAGCGGTTTGAGGACCTCGCGCTAAGGATAGGAATGACGGAAAACACCTTCGGCTTCGGCGCGGACTATTTTTTTAACAAAGACCTTGGCCGGGCCAAATTTGATATATGGGACCTCAGCGCAAAAGAGGCGGATGCGAAAAGGGCGCACGCAAGGGTCGGGATTGATTACAGGATGTTCAAATATATTTTTATCAGCACCGGCATTGATAATCTTTTGAATTCCAGCCGGAGGGGGATATATGTCGGCGGCGGTTTGAAGTTTGAGGACGAGGACTTTAAATACTTATTGGGCAGAATGCCGGCCCTGCGTTAGCCTCCTGAGGCTGCAGGTTTTTGAAAGTTGCAAATCTAATGTATGGTCTTGTTATTCCTGCTTGTCCGGAATCTTTCTTACGGAAGGACTCTTGGCAAGCCAACAGTAGGTGCTTTAGGCACGGGAGTGACAGCCCCGCAGGACATTTGTTATGTTGGGACCATAATTCAATTTACACTGGAATAAGTTATAATATTCCCCGGTTTTACGGAAGAAAACTTATGAAAAAAAATTGTATAGAATTTATTGTCTTTATTGTTTTTTCCTGCTTTTGTGCTGCGGCGTCTGAAGCCGCTCCTCAAAACACCGGGACGGACAATCCCGTACAAAGCGTAAAAGAGGCGGTCCTTTCTTATTTTAATCCGGTCAGCGGCGTTGTAACGGATGCTGCGGGCGGAGTTGCGAGAATAAGGCTGGACGGTGAAGTGAGCGTTAAAAAGGGAATGCGCTTTTCAGTTTTCAGGAAGGGCAGGCCTTTTTATCATCCCATAACAAATGAGTTGATCGCGGACATGGAAGACTTCGCAGGTGCAGTCGAGGTAAAGGACGAAAAACCGGGTGAGGGATTATATTCCTGTTCTATAGTCCAGGGCGATGTAAAAGCCGGAGACGCCGTCAGGATCTCAACCTCAAAGATAAAGCTCGCGTTTTTTCAGGACAAGAAATCAGACTGGAAATTGTCCGAGGATTTTTACGGCGCGATAAAAGATTCGGGACGTTTTGAGGTCCTGGAATCATACGCTTCAACAAGCAGTCCTGAGGATTTAGTGAAACTTGCAAAAGGGCTCGGCGCTGAAGCGATGCTCCTGTTTTCAACGTCTTTTAAAGATGAAAAGAAATTTATAAGTACGAGATTGTACTGGACAGAAGACGCAAAGATGTTCGCTGACATAGAAGAAGCTGCGGGCGGCGCAATGAATATGCTCGCTCCCGCGGAGGAGTTTTTGACCTCTTCTTTATCAAATAAGGAGCCGTGGGGGAGCTATAAGCTTGCCGGGGGCCAGCTTATAGCGGCCGGCGATGTTGATAACAACGGCGTTACTGAAATTGTCGTGAGCGACGGTAAAAATATCAGCATCTATAATTTAAAAGAGGACCTTCAGGAATTATGGAACATACCGGGGAACATCCATGAGAGGCATCTGTCAATAGATGTCATGGATGTGAATAATAACGGCAGGGCTGAAATATTCGTCACCTCCATGATAGAGGGCGGCGCGATAAAGACCAGCGACGTCAAGGTGAAAGACGACATGAGGATCAAATCATTTGTGCTGGAATATGATCCCTCGTCAGGCTATAAAAGAATAAACGATGATATCCCTTATTTTCTGAGGGTAAGCGGCAGGACGCTCCTGATGCAAAAGTTCATCCCGGGCAGAATATTTGACGGCCCCGTTTATGAGGCTGAGTGGAAAGACGGAGACTACCAGCCCAAGAGGCCCCTTGACCTGCCTGCTGGCGCCAACGTCTACGGTTTTACCTATATCGACTGGCAGGACAAAGGACAAAATCATATGGTGACATTTGACGATAAAGGGTATTTGATGATGTATGATCACAACGGGCAGATGGTCTGGCAGAGCGACAAGTCTTGCGGCGACCCTTCCCTCACATTTGAAAGTGATACAGGTTCCGTAGCCAATCCAACTAAAAAGTGGGCGGTCCGCGGCAGGCTCATCTCCGTAAAAACAGGACGCGGGCAGGAGATCATAGCGGTAGACAGGACACCTGTGGTATCTAATGTGCCGGGGCTCGGAACGGGCGGGGGAGAGGTGCGTTCTTTCTGGTGGAACGGCAGCGCCATGGAGGAGAAGGTGATCCTGTCGGAGCTTTCAGGCACTGTAACTGATTACTGGATAGAAGGCAAGAAATTGTTTGTTGTCGCCAAAGGCAATTTAATGACATTCGTCAGGAATGCCGTTACAGGAGAATTATCAAAGGGCAGCATACTTTATTATTATCATTTAGGCGAAGATACCAGATAAATTTTTATTTTTGAGACAAGATACAAATGGATATAAAACACGCTGCAATCATTATGGACGGCAACGGCCGCTGGGCTGAGATGAGGGGACTCCCCCGCATCGAGGGACACAGAAACGGGGTGAAGAGGGTAAACGAAATAATCGACGCCTCTATGGAGATAGGATTAAGTGCGGTCACTTTCTATACGTTCTCAATGGAGAACTGGAACAGACCCGCTGCTGAAGTGAATGCACTCATGCGGCTTCTTGATAAATACCTCAGGGGCGAAATGCTCAGGCTGCACAAGCTGAATATTGTTTTCAGGGCCATCGGCACAATTGAAAAGCTCCCCTCCGGCATCCAGAAGCTGCTTCATGATTTTGAAACATTGACAAAAAACAACACCGGGCTGATTGTCACAACCGCGCTCAGTTACGGCGGCAGGACGGAGATAGTAAGCGCGGTCAAGAAGTTGATTGAAAAAGGCGTCCGGCCTGAAGATATAGATGAAAAATATTTTGAATCTTTCCTTTATACTGTAGGGATACCCGACCCGGATTTAATTATACGCACGAGCGGGGAGATGAGGCTGAGCAATTTTCTCCTCTGGCAGTCTGCGTATGCGGAGTTTTATTTTACCGAGACCCTCTGGCCTGACTTCGGCAGGGCTGAATTTATTTCCGCAATCCGGGAATATCAGGGCAGGGAGCGGCGTTTCGGGGCCTTGCCTGAGAGAGCAAAAAAGGTAAAGACATAATAAGGTAATTTAACAAAATACCGAAAGGATTGATCGGAAAGAATGCAGAAAGAGGGAAAGACAAGTTCGTTTATCAGAAGACATCTAATAGCTGCCTTGGTCCTGCCGTTTTTAATTTCGTACCTTTATTACTTGCCTCCGGTGCCGTATTTTATTGCCCTGCTGATTGCCGTAGCCATGTTTGCGATGTGGGAATTTTTTGTAATGTATAAAGTGCCTGCAAAGATGTATGTGCCGGGAATAGTCTCCGGCGGCATTCTGCTTTTTTTATATTGCCGGTTCCCTGAATATTTTGTAAACGGTGTTTTTGCCGTTCTGTTCCTCCTTCTTTTTTTCAGACTGTTTTTCATGTCGACCCCGGCAGGATGTATGCGGGATGTCGGTCCTGTCTGGATAGGGATATTTTATATAGCAGGGTTCCTGAGCTTTCAATGGCTGTTGAGGACCGGGCCATTAGGCACGGAATATATATTCCTGCTTTATACGTCGGTCTGGCTCTCAGACAGCATGGCTTACTACATCGGAACGTATTTGGGACGGAATAAATTGTATCCAGCGATCAGCCCGAATAAAACTATTGAAGGCGCCTTCGGAAGCGTTCTTGGCGGGATTCTGGGGATTGTAATTATAAAAACTATTTTTAATCTGTCCATGCTTTCGGCCGCGGCAGTAATAGCAATCGGCGCGGCCATGGGCATATCGTCACTGGTCGGCGATCTGATTGAATCCATGTTCAAGAGAGACGCCGGGGTAAAGGACTCAAGCCATCTGATCCCGGCCCACGGCGGGTTGCTTGACAAGCTTGACGGCATCCTCGTTGCCGGGCCTGTTCTTTATCTGATTGTGAGGTACTTTTGAAAAGGCTTTCTATCCTGGGATCAACAGGCTCTATCGGCAGGAACACAATTGAGGTGGTCAACAACCATCCCGATAAATTTAAAGTTGTAGGCCTTGCCGCAAGAAACAATATTGAGCTGCTTGAGTCGCAGATACGGACCTTTAAACCAAAGGTTGTGGCAGTATATGACGAGTCAGCCGCCGCAGTCCTGAAGAAAAAAGACCTCCGCGTTGAAGTCCTCACCGGAGAGCGGGGACTCATTGAGGTGGCAACTCTTAATGACACCGATGTGGTTGTCTCCGCTATTGTCGGCTCTGACGGTCTTGTTCCAACGCATGAAGCCATAAAGGCCGGAAAGGACATCGCGCTTGCGAACAAGGAAGTCCTTGTCATGGCAGGCGGCCTGATCATCGCGGAGGCTGCGAAGCGCGGCGTCAAATTGATACCTGTGGACAGCGAGCACAGCGCGATCTTTCAGTGCTTAAACGGCAGGGACATGGATGAGGTCCATAAGATCGTATTGACGGCATCTGGAGGCGCATTCCTGAGAATGGATGCATCTGAGCTTGAGGCGGTAACTCCGGCACAGGCGCTGAAACACCCGACCTGGGCCATGGGCAAAAAGATCACCATAGACTCGGCCTCTCTGATGAACAAGGGGCTTGAGGTGATCGAGGCGTGCTGGCTTTTTGATATGCCGCCTGAAAAGGTTGACGTGGTCCTTCACCCGCAGAGCATAATACACTCAATGGTCAAGTTCATAGACGGCAGCGTTATCGCGCATATGTCGGTCCCTGACATGAAAGGCCCGATAAGTTACGCGCTCTCATATCCGCACAGGTTTCAGGGTGTCCTGCCGGCGCTTAACCTGCCGGAGGTGAAAGAGCTAACCTTTGAAGAACCGGACCTCAGGAGATTTCCATCGCTTTCCCTGGCATATGACGCGATCAGGGCAGGCGGCACCATGCCGTGCGTATTGAACGCGGCGAATGAAGTAGCAGTGGGGATGTTCCTTGAAGGGAAAATATCATTTACCTCAATCCCGCGTGTGATTTCCAGAACAATGTCGGAACACAAGGTCTTAAGTTCTGATACAATTGAAGTAGTGCTAAACGCATCGGAAGGGGCCAAACAAAGGGCCTCGGAGATAGCGGAAGAGTTAAGAATTATGTAGGGACGAGGCGGCGCCTCGTCCTTTAGAAAGGTAATTTTAATTATGACAGTTTTATGGGCGGTTATTTTTTTCGGGTTGCTGATCTTTTTTCACGAGCTCGGGCATTTCATACTTGCAAAGCTTGTTAACGTGAAGGTGCTGAAATTCTCTCTCGGTTTCGGCCCCAAGCTGATCGGCAAAAAGATCGGCGAGACAGAATATTTGATCTCTGCCATCCCGCTTGGCGGCTACGTGAAGCCCCTTGGCGAGGAGCCTGGTGAAGAGATGAAGGAAGAAGACAAACCGAGGGCGTTTAATTTTCAGCCCGTCTGGAAGAGGGTGGCGATCGTCGTTGCGGGGCCGGTCTTTAATATTGTGCTTGCATACATTATTTTTCTGACGTTTCTGAGTTTGAATTACCCGGTGGCAATACCCAAGCTCGACAGCATGACGTCCACGATCGAAGGAGTTTCTGAAAATTCTCCGGCCCAGAAAGCCGGGCTGAAAAAAGACGACACCATCGTGGAGATCAACGGAACAGCCATTATGGACTGGAATGAGATGGCCGATATCTTTTCAAAGAACCCGGGGAAAGAATTAAACCTGAAAGTTAAAAGAGGCGGTGATCTCATCAATGTACAGATTGTCCCGGAGCCTGCCAAGGCAACAGATGAAAGCGGCAAGGAGATCACGGTCGGCAGGATAGGCATTTCAAAAAAACTTGATGTAAATCTGGTACAGAGCGAAAGCATCTTCAGCGCGCCATTTAAAGCGGTGGAAGCCGTATACCACTGGTGTTACCTCACAATCGAAGTCGTGGTCAAGTTGTTCACCGGCTCGGTCTCGTCGAAACAGGTCGGCGGCCCGATATTGATTGTTGACGCCGCATCCAAGGCGGCTGCGGTCGGGGCCTTTGCCTATTTCAATTTTATCGCCATCATCAGCATCAACCTCGCGGTCCTCAACCTGCTGCCGGTCCCTGTCCTTGACGGCGGCCACATCATGTTTTTCACCATCGAGGCCGTAAGAGGCAAGCCTTTGAGTGAAAAGATAATGGGCATCGCAAACAAGATCGGCATGGCTTTACTGATGATGTTGATCGCCTTTGTTTTTTATAACGACATCGTGAGGATCGTGGTCCCCTGGGTGCAGAAGAGTATGCAATGAGAGAAAAACCTCCTACGATAAGAAGACAGACTTCTTCAGGCGGGGTCATCTTCCGCGAGAATGACAATCACATAGAAGTGGCGCTTGTCTCCATCAAAAACAGAAAGACGTGGTGCATCCCTAAGGGTATAATAGATAAAGACGAAGACCCTCCGATGGCGGCTTTGAGAGAGGTAAGGGAGGAATCAGGACTGGATGGGGAAATATTAGAGAAGATAGGGCACATTTCTTACTGGTATTTTCTCAAGGAAGAAATGGTCAAGGTGCATAAGACCGTCCACTTCTTTCTTTTGAAATATATTAAAGGCAGCACCGGCGACCACGACGATGAAGTGGAAGAGTCAAGATGGTTCCCGGTAGATGAGGCAATAAATACACTCGCCTACAAGAGCGAAAAACAGATTTTGCAGAAGGCAAAGGGGATGATCCAAGGGTTGGGAAAAAGTAGCTTCCCTGATTTAGAAAACTAACCCGTGACCTGACTGCCGTCAGGCAGGACTTCTGTATTTTTGCGCTTTTGCACTATGGAACTTTCGCTTCCGCTTCTTGACTTAATTACTGTTGCAATCGTAAATTAATTCTTGTTTCATTCATAATTCATAAGAATTTCAAAGGAGATCATTCAATGAACGTTGCGCAGAAATTAATTTCATCACATCTTGTATCGGGCAATATGAAACCCGGCGAAGAGATCGCCATTTCCATAGACCAGACGCTGACTCAGGATGCGACAGGCACTATGGCTTATCTTGAGTTTGAGGCGATGGGGATACCGAAGGTGAAGACGAAACTCTCGGTAAGCTATGTTGATCACAATACACTTCAGACAGGTTTTGAAAACGCTGACGACCATCGCTTTCTCCAGACGATAGCCGCGAAATACGGCATCTACTTTTCAAAGCCCGGCAATGGTATCTGCCATCAGGTACACCTTGAGAGGTTCGCAAAACCGGGGCAGACACTTTTAGGCTCGGACAGTCATACGCCGAATGCAGGCGCAGTCGGGATGCTTGCAATCGGGGCAGGGGGGCTTAATGTTGCACTGGCAATGGCGGGGCAGCCTTTTTATCTGGTGATGCCCAGGGTTGTCAGGGTGAATCTGAAAGGGAGATGCAAGGCGGGAGTAACCGCGAAAGACATCATCCTTGAGGTGCTCAGGAGATTAACGGTAAAAGGCGGCGTTGGAAAGGTAATTGAATACGCGGGTGAAGGTTTAAAACATCTCACTGTCCCTGAAAGGGCGACGATAACAAACATGGGAGCGGAACTCGGGGCGACGTCCTCGGTATTTCCTTCGGATGAACAGACAAAGGCGTTCTTGAAGGCGCAGAAGCGAGGGGCGGACTGGACGGAGCTCAAACCCGATGCTGATGCGGCATATGATGAAGAGGTCGTGATCGAGCTTGATAAACTTGAGCCGGTGATCGCCTTGCCCTCAAGCCCTGACAATGTTAAGCGCGTGAAAGACGTTAAAGGAACTCCGGTGCGGCAGGTTTGCATCGGGAGCTGCGTTAATTCTTCTTACGCGGACCTCATGCTTGCTGCGAAGATACTCAAAAAGAACAAGGTGCATCCTGACGTCAGCCTTGCCATAAGCCCCGGCTCGCGTCAGGCGCTCAGGATGATCACAGACAACGGCGCTTTATCAGACCTTGTCTCAGCAGGCGCGAGGGTGCTTGAGTGCGCCTGCGGCCCTTGCATCGGCATGGGACAGTCTCCTGCGACAGGCGCGGTCTCTCTCAGGACATTCAACAGGAATTTCCCCGGAAGAAGCGGCACTGCAAATGATCAGGTCTATTTGTGCAGCCCATTGACAGCGGCGGTATCAGCGATCACGGGAAAGATCACCGACCCGCGTGAAGTTATAAAAAAGCCGCTCAGATTCACGCTGCCGAAAACATTCGCTGTAGACGACTCAATGATCATCCCGCCATCAAAGAAACCTGACAAGGTGACAGTTGAACGAGGCCCTAACATTAAACCCCTGCCGGTGAGAGGCGCGCTTGAGGAATCACTGAAAGCAAAGGTGATCTTGAAAGTTGGAGATAACATAACCACCGACGATATCATGCCTGCGGGCGCAAAGGTCCTTCCATTGAGATCGAATATCCCGGCGATATCCGAATTTGTTTTTTCAAAAGTGGATTCAACCTTCCCTGCAAGGGCAAAGTCCGCAGGCGGCGGAATAGTCCTTGGCGGTAACAACTACGGCCAGGGCTCAAGCAGGGAGCACGCGGCGCTCGGTCCGATGTATCTCGGCATTAAAGTAGTGCTCGCGAAATCATTCGCGCGCATCCACAAAGACAACCTGATAAATTTCGGCATACTTCCTCTGACCGTTTCCGCTGAAGTTTATGATTCTATCGTCCAGGATTCAGAAATCGAATTCCCAGGCCTTGCAAAAGACGTGAGAGGGTCCTCAGAGGTCACCTTTGTAAATGTCAGCTCAGGTCAAACGTACAAGGCAGAACACGGGCTGACCGAAAGACAGAAGGAAATAATCCTCGCAGGCGGGTTGTTGAATTCCATTAAAAAATAAATATAGTAATCATGACTGCGGCGTTGATTAAGTCAAGATATCGATTCAAGACAGAGTTACTTATTGATTGAACTCAACGTGTCATTGAGACTTTTAGTGTCTTCGACATTTAGGATCTTCACATTGCCGGCTATTCTCTTTATCAGCCCTGAGAGGACTTTTTTGGGGCCCACTTCAACGAATGTATCCACGCCGCTTTCAACCATAGCTTTTATAGAATCTTCCCACAAGAGAGGCTGGTTGAGCTGACGCACGAGTGATGATTTAATTTCGTTTTGGACTTTTAAAAAAGCAGCATCAGCATTGTTCACTATAGGAATTTGAGGGTCATGGAGCTGAGTATTATTTAACAATTCGGCAAGCCGTTCAGACGCGCCTTTCATGAGCGCGCAATGAGAAGGCGCTGATACGGCAAGAGGTATCGCCCTCCGGGCGCCCGCGCTTTCCGCGAGCTTGATCGCCTCTTCAACGGCAGGCTTTTCCCCGGCGATCACGATCTGTCCGGGACAATTATAATTTGCGGGAGCAGCGTAACCTGAATTCACAGAGCTGCACACCTTAATAATTGCATCTCTATCAAGTCCGATGACCGCGGCCATCAAGCCTTTTCCCTCAGGCACCGCCTCCTGCATGTACTGCCCTCTTTTTTCTGAAATTTTCACCGCGTCTGTGAATGAAATAACCCCGGCAGCAGTCACTGCGGTAAACTCACCGAGGCTGTGTCCTGCCACGCAAAAGGGAGTTAACCCTTTTAAGGAGATGATCTTGAATGCAGCATAACTTGCGGTCAGAAGACACGGCTGGGTCCTGAAGGTTTTATTTAGTTCGCTATCAGGGCCGTTAAAGCTAAGCTCCGCGACATCGTATCCGAGGGCGTCTGACGCTTCTTTGTAAATCTTGCGGACTTCTTCAAAATTGTCGTATAAATCCTTCCCCATCCCGACATGCTGCGAACCCTGTCCCGGGAACACAAAGGCGATTTTCATTTTATAATCCTTTTATCTCTTTGATCTTTTTGATGAGCATCGGGACGATCTCAAACATATCGCCGACTATGCCGTAGGTGGCCACGTTGAAAATAGGCGCTTCGGGATTTTTGTTGATCGCGATAATAATGTCGGATGACTGCATGCCGACAAGATGCTGCACCGCTCCTGAGATCCCGCAGGCAAAATATATCTTCGGGTTTACAGTCTTGCCCGTCTGGCCGACCTGATGGCTGTACGGTATCCAGCCCTCGTCAACCGCGGCCCTTGACGCGCCGACAACTCCTCCCAATGCCTGCGCAAGCTCCTCAAGCATTTTAACGCCTTTTTCACCGCCTGCTCCTCTGCCGCCGGCAACAATGATCTCAGCCTCGTGCAGGTTAACGCTGATCCCGGATACCTCTTTCACGGATTCAACTACTTTTGTTCTTGAGGACATATTGCCGGGCTGAACGTGTATGATCTCGCCTGTTTTATTTTCATTGTAAGTCCCTCTCTTCATTACGCGCGGCCTGACGGTTGCCATCTGCGGCCTGTAATCAGGGCAGAGGATTGTCGCCATGATATTGCCGCCGAATGCCGGGCGAACCTGAAGGAGATTCCTGGTTTCTTTATCGATCTCTAATGAAGTGCAATCAGCTGTCAAACCTGTCCTGAGTCTTGCGGCAACGCGCGGGATAAATGATCTCCCTATCGGCGTGGCCCCCGCAAGAACAATCGAAGGCTTCTGTTCACTGATAACTCTTGAGAGGGCTTCCGCGTATGAATCATCGTTGAATTTCAGAAGGCTGGTGTCATTGCACAAAAAAACTTTATCAGCTCCCCACTTGATAAGCTCCTTTGCCTCTGATTCATCAGCTCCAAGTAATACTGCTAAAAGATTTGTCCCGAGTTCATCCGCAAGCCTCCTGCCGACTCCGAGTAACTCAAAGGAAACAGCGGCTGCTTTTCCTTCCCTCTGTTCCGCAAATACCATCACATCTTTATAATCTTCTATCTTTTGCCCTTTGCCCTCTGCCCTTTGCTCTTCAGTCTCATAAATTGCGCCTTCAGGGCACACTGCAATACAGGTCTTGCAGTAATTGCAATATTCATTAATAAAAGCCTTACCGTCTTTCATTACGATCGCGTCAAAGGGACACGAGTTAAGACATGTTTCACAGCCTGTGCATTTATCAACTCTGACAACTATAGACATTTTGTATTCCCTTTCGTTTGCCCCCGGCTTATACGCATTTGATCTTCCTCATCTCTTCGATCAGCGCGTTCACCTGTTCTTCCGGTGTGCCTTCGATCAGCTTCCTCTCAGCCTTTATTTGCGGGGCAAAGATATTTTTCACCTGTGTCGGGGAACCTTTCAAGCCGAGGTTGTTCTCATCGGCGTCAATCTCAGCCTTGCCCATTTTTTTTATCTCCGCCTTTTTTGCGGCCATCTTCCCTTTTAAAGAAGGCATCCTCGGCTGGTTCAATTCCTTGACAACTGTCAGCAAAACCGGAAGTGACGATTCAACGACATCATATCCTTCATCCATAAGACGCTGGACCCTGATGTAATTATCTTTTATCTCTTCTACTTTTCTGATATATGAAATATGCGGTATGCCCAAAAACTCCGCTGTCTCCGGGCCGACCTGCGCTGTATCTCCGTCAATCGCCTGCTTGCCGCAGAAAATAATATCAGCGCCGAGCTTCCTGACCGCCTGCGCGAGCGTATAAGATGTCGCCCAGGTATCGGAGCCGGCAAAGGCCCTGTCCGAAAGAAGCACAGCTTCATCAGCGCCCATGGAGATCGCTTCCCTGAGGGCGGTTTCCGCCTGCGGAGGGCCCATGGTCAGAACAGTCACCTTGCCGCCGGTCTTTTCCTTTATTTGCAGCCCCGCCTCAATTGCGTTGAGATCAAAAGGGTTGATGATGCTCGGAACGCCTTCACGCATGAGGGTGTTCGTTTCAGGATTGATCCTGATCTCTGATGTGTCAGGCACCTGTTTTATGCAGACAATGATGTTCACGTTGTATTTGTCCTCCGTGCTTTGTGTTAAAAACAGAAGCGGCAAGGGCGTACTGCACGCCCTTACCAAAATCAGATTGCTATTATACGATATTGGATTTGGATAGGTAAACCGGTTGTCTACCTGGGATAAAAAATGAAAAAGATGATGCTTGCTAATAAAGCAACCAGCATTGCCAGAATGATGTGTTTTTGTTTTTCAAGCTTTGTGAAAAATATTTCCCTTAACTGGTTCTCCATCGCCTTCAGCTTGTTCTCGACCTCATCCGGCCTTTTTTGCAGTTCGGTAACGGACCTCTGGATCTCTTTCAGGGCAGGCTCGACCTTTTCAAACATCTGTAAAATTCCAGCGTGATTATCTTTTAAAGCGTTGAGCGATTGCCCGTGAGAGTCAACTACTTTTCCCATGTCTTCAAAGGAAGACCGTATATGTTCGTAAGCGCCTGCGATCTGCTGAAGTTTTTCCTTCTGCTCATTGTTGACACGGGTGTTGTTCAGTTCAAAGATATTCTTGAGATCGGATATGCTGGTCTTCACTTCACCGGCGAGATTTTCGGTCTTCTTTTCCAGGTCGAAGAACAGACCCTTTGCCTGTTCCTCAAAGGTTATCAGCAGATTGCTTGTGGAGGACATCAGATTCTCAATTTCCTTTTTTTGATTTTCCATCTCAGTCTCAGTCTGTTTTAATTTCTCAGGAAGCTCTGAGACCGAGTCCCTGATGTCCCTGATCTCTTTTAATGATTTAAAAAATGTGCTCAGCTCGCTGTCAAGCTCCTCGCATTTCTTACGCACATTTTCAAGCTCCTTCCAGTCTGCGTTCATAGCATACCTCCTATTTCTTCTTAGCCGTTTCTTTTATGAGCGCCTGCCCGATGACGTTTCTCTGTATCTGGTTTGTGCCCTCATAGATCTGCAGGATCTTTGCGTCGCGCATCATCTTCTCGACCGGGTATTCTTTCATGTACCCTGACCCGCCCATCACCTGCACGGCGTCAACAGTGACCTTCATTGCAACGTCCGTGGCAAATACCTTTGCCATGGCCGATTCTTTTGACACATCCTTTGCGCCGCTGTCAATGTATTTCGCCACTGCGTACACTAACGACCTTGCGGCCTCGATCTGCGTGGCCATGTCCGCAAGCATATGCTGCACTGCCTGGAAACTTATAACGGGCTGACCGAACTGATGTCGTTCTCTTGCGAAATTTGCAGCGGCCTCAAACGCGCCCTGCGCAACGCCTACTCCCTGAGCGCCTACGCCCGTCCTTGATTTATCAAGCGTCTTCATCGCCACGATAAAACCCATTCCTTCCTTTGAAATAAGGTTCTCCTTCGGGATGCGGCAGTTTTCAAATACAAGCTCTCTTGTCGAGGACGCCCTTATCCCGAGTTTGTTCTCTTTCTTGCCGAAGGTGAATCCCGGCGTGCCTTTTTCAACTATAAACGCCGAGGCGCCTCTTGCTCCTTTAGTCTTATCGGTCATCGCGATTATTGTATAAATCTCCGCCTCGCCGCCGTTGGTTATCCATTGTTTCGTGCCGTTTAAAACATATTCATTGCCTTCAAGTTTTGCAGTCGTCTGCACTCCCGCGGCGTCGCTGCCCGCGTTTGCCTCCGTGAGCGCGAACGCGACAAGCCTCTTTCCTGAAGCAATGTCAGGGAGATATTTCTTTTTCTGCTCCTCTGACGAATAAAGAAGAATAGGGTAGGTGCCAAGCGCATTTGCAGCAAAGGAAGTTGAGACGCCGAGGCAGGCCCTGCTTAATTCCTCTATGGCCAGTGTCAGCTCAAAGCCGCCCATGCCTAATCCCCCGTATTCCTCAGGGATGTAAATCCCGAAAAAGTCGGACTGCGCGAGGGTGTTCATGATTTCCCAGGGGAATTCCTCTTTTTCATCAAGCTCCGCCCTGCACGGCATTACTTTATCCTCGGCGATCTCCCGCGCGAGGTCCCTTATCATTGCCTGGTCTTCTGTAAGAAAATAATCCATTACTCCTCCTTAATTATAAGCCACGAATGAACACGAATGTTCACTAATAAAGAAGTATTTTTTTATTCGTGTATATTCGTGTATATTCGTGGCAAAAATAATCACCATTTGATCAACGCCGAGGCCCAGGTCAGCCCCGCTCCGAAGGCCTCAAGGAGAATATAATCATCCTTTTTTATCCTGCCGGCCCTCACGACTTCATCAAGGGCTATGGGAATTGAGGCGCTTGATGTATTGCCGTACCTGTCCAGATTGACGGCGACCTTGCTCATCGGCAGCTTCAGCCTCTCCGCAGTCGCCTGAATTATCCTGAGATTTGCCTGGTGCGGTATCAGCATCGCAAGCTCGGAGGGCTTTATCTTGTTCTTTTTCAATGTATCAATAACGAGCCTTTCAAGCGTCCTAACCGCGACCTTGAAGGTCTCGTTGCCTTTCATCTTAACAAAATGCATTTTTTCTTTTATGGTTTTTGCGGAAGGAGGATTTAAAGAGCCGCCTCCGGGCAGACAAATAAAATCCCACATGTTCCCGTCAGAATAAAGATGTGTCGAGAGTATCCCGTGCTGCCCCCTTGCCGGCTCAAGCACCACCGCTCCCGCCCCGTCTCCGAATAACACACAGGTAGTCCTGTCGTGCCAGTCAATGAATTTTGACATGACCTCCGCGCCGACAAGCAATACTTTTTTAACGGAGCCGCCTCTTATAAAATTGTCCGCGACAGACAGGCCGTACAAAAAGCCGCTGCAGGCAGCGTTGAGATCAAAGGCCCCTGCATTTTTGGCCCCGAGTTTTTTCTGCAGCAAAGAGGCGGTTGAAGGCATCGGCATGTCGCCGCTCATCGTTGCGACTATGATCAAATCGATCTCCGAGGGGTCGACATCAGCCGCCTTCAGGGCGTTCTTTGATGCCTCAAGGCACAGGTCGGAAGTTGCTTCGGACCCCTTTGCGATCCTCCGCTCTTTTATCCCGGTCCTCCCGGTGATCCATTCGTCGGAGGTGTCCACTTTTCTTTCGAGGTCGAAATTGGTAAGCACCCTCTCAGGGGCGTATGAGCCTGTCCCGGTTATTCTACTCTTTAAAGGCAACTGTTTCCCCCTTTGACAGTTCCTTGCTGAATTCATCTGATATGACGTTAAGAACGCCTTTGCTGTGGAGGTCACCCGCCACCTTTAATGCGTTCTTAATTGCCTTTGATGTGGAGCGGCCGTGACTGATTATGCACGGTTTATTAATGCCAAGCAGAGGAGCGCCGCCGTATTCCGAATAATCAGTCTTCTTCTTGAAATTCTTGAGCGCGCCTTTAAAAAACAGGTAGCCGAGCCTGCCCGCGGCCTTCGCGGAAATCTCTCTCTTTAACATCTTTGCCATTGCCTCTGCCAGGCCTTCGCTGATCTTAAGGGCGATATTGCCCACAAAGCCGTCACACACCACTACGTCCGCCTCGCCCGCAAATATATCTTTTCCTTCAACATTGCCGGTAAAATTAACGCGTGAATTTTTTAATAATTTAAAGGTCTCCCTTGTGAGTTCATTGCCCTTTGCGTCTTCCTCGCCTATTCCGAGCAGTCCGATCCTGGGGTTGTCAATATTAAAAATATACCGTGAATAGGCCTCTCCCATTATCGCGAACTGATAGAGATGGACTGGTTTGCAATCCACATTGGCCCCTGCGTCTATGAGGATGAATTTCCCTTTCAATGTCGGCATCACCGCGGCTATCGCGGGACGTTCAATGCCCGGTATATTTCCAAGGACATGAAGCGCCGTAGCCATTACCACACCGGAATTGCCGGCGCTGACCATGGCGTCAGCGTCATTGGATTTCACGAGGTTTATGGCTACCCTTAATGAAGAGTCTTTCTTGCGTCTTAACGCGGTAAGTGGGGACTCATCCATTTCGACTGTCTGAGAGGCGTGTTTGATGCTTATAGGAAGGCCGCTGTAGTTCCGGCTCTTAAGCTCCAAAGATATCTCCGCCTCGTCCCCCACGAGAATGACGGACATATCTTTATTCTCAAGGAGCGCCTCAATTGCGCCTTCCACAGTCGTGGCCGGGGCGTAATCGCCTCCCATTGCGTCTAAGGCTATTCTCATACGGTTTCTTTTTCAACAACTTCGAGTATCTTTTTGCCGTTATAAGTCCCGCAGCTCATGCATACTCTGTGCGGGAGTTTCGGCTCCTGACACTCAGGACAAATTGAGACGCTTGTCAACTGTATCTTCCAGTTTGCGCGTCTTTTGTCTCTTCTGGCTTTACAATGTCGTGATTTTGGATTTGGCATTTTTTACTCCTTTCGTGTTTTTAGCAATTCTTTGAATTTTTCAAGAGGAGCGAGCCTCGGGTCAATTTCCTTTTTCCCGCAGGCGCATGCTCCTTCGTTTAAATTTATCCCGCATCCAGGGCATAAGCCCCGGCATTCATCGCCGCACAGAGGTTTCATGGGAACGGCAAGAAGAATCTGTTCCTTGATCAACTCCTCCATGTCTATCTCATCATCGCGGTAAAAGCTTACATCCAATTCATCGTTGGTCAATTCCAGTTCATTCTTCTCTTTTCCCACCTCTTCAGCGGGGACATATTCCTCCTTAAAGGAAAGGGCCAGCGGCAACGAATATTCTTTCAGACAGCGGCTACACTTGAATTCCGCCGTGACCTTTACCGAGCCTTCGATCAAAACCCTTGTGTCGAATTTTACAGCTTTAATAAAAACGTGAGCTGTATTCGGCTTCTTGCTGTCATTAATGACTACCGGCAGGTCTATTTCCTGCTGCAGGCCTTCTTCGGGAATACCGGAAACGTTAATCTTCATTTCAGTGACCTTCTCTTAAACAGACTTTAAATTATAAGGAGTGTCTAACTTACTTGTCAATTAAGGGAAATTGCCGGAATAAATATTTTGGATTTAAATGTGCCGGTATTGTTATAATTGAACGTTTCTTGCTATAACAGTTTCCTTCATCACGCGATAGCAAAAACTATTTCGCTTAACTTCAAGGAGAATTAAAATGAGTAAAATGGACGCCGTAGAGACTACACACCTGTCGCTTAATTCAAAGTTCAAGTTCAGATGCCATAAGGGGATAAAATGTTTCACAAGGTGCTGCAGTAATATAAATATTCTTTTAACGCCTTATGACGTCATCCGCCTGAAGAACAGGCTGGGGCTGTCTTCCGACGAATTTCTTTTACGTCATACGGTCATGAATATCGACAAACAGACCTCTCACCCCTATGCGTCGCTGAAGATGAATGACGACCCTGAGAAGAAATGCCCTTTTGTCACGCCCGAGGGCTGCACGGTCTACACCGACCGTCCCGCCAATTGCCGCTACTATCCGATAGGCCAGGGGACCCTGAAGAAGGCGGACAAAGACGGCAAGCCTTTTGACGAGGAGTTTTATTTTTTTGTCAGGGAGGAGCATTGTTACGGGTACCACGAAAAAAAGGAATGGACCATAGCGTCGTGGAGAGAGGACCAGGGAGTGGACCTTTACGATAAGATGAACAGGGACTGGAAGGCGCTGCAGCTGCGGAGAAACCTGCTTGGGCAGGCGGAGCTTGATCCGAAGAAACAGACCCAGTTTTACATGGCAAGCTATAATATGGACGCCTTCAGAAAGTTTATCTTTGAAAGCAGGTTCCTGGACGTTTTTGATATCGATAAGGAAACCGTGGAGAAGATCAGAACTGATGAGGTAGAGCTTATGCTTTTCGGCGTCAGATACATTAAATACGTCATGATGCTCGATCAGACTTTGCAGGTCAAGGAAGAAGTGCTGAAGGCGAGAGAGAAGAAATAGAAGCTATGAAGATTAGAGGCTATGAAGTTGAGAAAAGACAACGATTACTATTTCTTTCGTCTTCTTAACTTCCCAACTTCTCAACTTCTTAATATCGTATATTCACAATGAACCTTATTTATAGATGTCATCAATAAATAACAGAGGAGGATCAACTATGGATTGGGGAATGAGAAACCGTTTGGCGCAGATCATTAAGCCGGACGGGCACTGTTTTTTTATGCCGATCGACCATGGATATTTTCTTGGTCCCACATCAAAGCTTGAAAAGCCGGGGGAGACGATCAAGTCGATCACCCGTTTCAGTGACGCGCTGTTTGTTACCAGGGGAGTTTTGCGCTCCTGCATTGACCCTGATAACAGCCTGCCGGTCATCCTGCGCGTATCGGGCGGCTCCAGCGTTATCGGCAAAGACCTTGCCAATGAAAGCATTACAACTTCAATAGAAGAAGCTATCAGGCTGAATGTCTCGGCAGTCGGCTTGTCCATCTTCGTGGGCAGCGAATACGAGCATCAGACCCTGATGAATCTTGCAAACCTCGTAAATGAGTGCGAGAGATACGGCATTCCGGTCATGGCGGTCACCGCTGTCGGCAAAGAGCTTGAAAAACGTGACGCGCGTTATCTGTCGCTTTGCTGCCGCATTGCGGCCGAACTTGGCGCAAAGGTCGTGAAGACATACTGGTGCGAGAATTTTGATAAAATCACAAACGGCTGTCCTGTCCCGGTGGTCATTGCAGGCGGGCCGAAATGCGAGACCGAGCTCCAGGTTTTTGATTTCGTCTATGACGGAATGCAGAAGGGCGCCATCGGCGTCAATCTCGGAAGGAACGTCTGGCAGCATGCCCATCCTGTTGCAATGGCAAGGGCGCTGCATTCCATAATTCACAAAAAAGCCACTCCAAAAGAGGCGCAAGAGATATTTAACGAGGAGAAGAACAAGAAAAGCAGCAGGTAGCCGGCAGTAAAACAAGTAGTTGGTAGTTAGTAGCCGGTAGTCACGGGGAAGTGCATGCCAACCCTTTCCCCCCTGACTACTGACTACTGACTACTGACTACGTAGAAAAAGACGATGCGTGTATTAATGTACTACAACAATAAGGATGTACGGGTTGAGGAGATGCCGGTTCCAAAGATCGGCGCGGGGGAACTTCTGGTGAAGGTCATGGCAAGCGGTATTTGCGGAAGCGATGTCATGGAATGGTACCGGATCAAAAAGGCCCCGCGAGTCCTTGGACATGAGATCACCGGCGAGATCGTCGAGGTTGGAGACGGCGTTAAAAATTATAAAAATGGCGACAGGGTCTTTGTCTCTCATCATGTGCCGTGCAATAAATGTTATTACTGCCTCAAAGGCTCTCACACCGCCTGTGAAACATTGCACAGGACAAACTACGATCCTGGCGGCTTTGCCGAATATTTGAGAGTGCCGCAAATCAATGTTGACCGCGGCGTTTATATTCTTCCCGATGAAATGTCTTATGAAGAAGGCACATTCATCGAACCTCTTGCCTGTGTATTCCGGGGACAGAGGCTGGCGCGGTTAAGACCCGGACAGACGGTGCTGGTCATCGGCAGCGGCATTTCAGGGCTCATACATATCGCGCTTGCCCGCGCTCTCGGTGCTGGACGGATCATTGCCTCTGACATCACGGACTACCGTTTGAAGGCCGCGGAGCGTTTTGGCGCTGACGCGGTGATAAATGCAAAAGACGATGTTCGTGAAAGCCTTCTAAAACTAAACGGCAACAGGCTTGCAGACCTTGTAATTGTCTGCGCGGGCGTGCTGTCCGCGTCAACCACTGCCTTGAATTGCATTGACAGCGGAGGCACCGGTCTATTTTTCGCAGTGCCCGAACCTGAGATCAAAGTCCCCGTGCCGATGAACGACATGTGGCGCAATGAGATAACTTTAATGACCTCATACGGAGCGGCGCCGGTTGACCTCGAAGCCGCTATCAATATGCTAAAGAACAAGAGAGTGGTCCTCAACGATATGGTTACTCACCGGCTGACATTTGATGAAGGACAATTAGGCTTTCAGCTTGTTGCAGGGGCAAAGGACTCGATCAAGGTCATCCTTGAACCTCACAGAATATAGCAAATAAATCCCTTCCATTTTATTTCAAAACATGAGATAATTTTAAAAATTCAGGTCCATTCGTAAAGAAGTTAAATCAGTAGTGTCCGGTTAATATTATGAGAATCATTCATAACAATATGAATACAAAAAACTTTTCCCATGATTTTCATGGTGTCGACTTGAATATAAGTCAGCATATTGGCAATCTTTTCGGAACTGTAATTTCCGGAGGTG